>NZ_JBHWCL010000128.1:20968-29093 GCF_042735125.1 Kitasatospora sp. NPDC059599
CCCTCGTCCTTCTAAACTACGCCCACCACCCGCCCGGGGTGGGGGGCGCGGCCCCCCCCGCCGCCCCCCCCGGGCCCGGATCCTCCGTACCGCGGCCGCGGCCGGCACGCCTTCGCCGGCCGTGCCGTCACGGGCCGCCCGGCCGTCAGCCGAGCAGCCGCTTCAGCCGCTCGCCCGCGGCGCCCAGCACCGCGCCGGCCTCGGCCAGCCCGTCCGCGCTCACCCCGCCGTCCCGGGCCGCGTCGCGGACCTGGTCGCGGAAACGGTCGAGCAGGCGCTCCAGCTCCCGGGCCGGGTCCCCGGCCGGGTCGGTGCGCGCCCAGGAGGGCAGGTCCGCCGGGGCGGCCGACTCGTCCGCGTCCAGGTCGATCCGGGTCACGGTGATCCGCTCGTCCGCCGGCGCCGACTCGTCCGACGGCTGGCCCCAGCGGGCCGCGTCGGCCAGGCCGGACAGGCCCTTGGTCAGCTCGGCCAGTCCCTCGGCGAGCCCGGTCGGCCAGTCGCCCTTCGCGGCGTGCTCGCGGACCTGCTGCTCGACCCGGCGCTTGATCCGCAACGCCTCCTGCTGCGCGGCGTTGCGCGAGGCCTTGGCCTGCTCGCGCAGCCGACGGGCCTCCTCCTCGGCGGCCTTCGCCTTGGCCTTGGCCGCCTTCTCCTGCTCCCGGGCGCGCTTGGCCTGCTCCTTGGCCTGCCGCTTGAACTGGGTGAACTCCTCCTTGGCGCGCTGCCAGGAGTCGTTGTCACCCCAGGGGCCCGCCCACGGGTCGCCCTCGCCACCGGCGCGGTCCGGCCGGGGGGCCTGCTTGGCGGCCTTCCACAGCTCCTCGCGCAGGTCCTTGGCGCTGTCCCGGACGTCCTCGCGGATCGCCCCGGCGAGCTGCGCCACGGAGTCCCGGATCTCCAGCTCCAGTTCGTCCAACTCGCCCCGCCGGGAGTCGAGTTCGGTGCGACCGGCGTCGGTCAGCCGGTAGACCTTGCGGCCGCCCTCGGTGCTGTGGGTGACCAGGCCCTCCTGCTCCAGCTTGGCCAGCCGCGGGTAGACCGTCCCCGCCGAGGGGGCGTAGAGGCCCTGGAACCGCTCCTCCAGCAGGCGGATCACCTCGTAGCCGTGCCGCGGGGCTTCGTCGAGCAGCTTCAGCAGGTAGAGCCGGAGCCGGCCGTGGCCGAACACGGGGGTCATCTCAGGCCTCCTTGGTGAGGTCGGGCTTGCCGGGCGCGGCCGGGAGTTCCTTGGCCGGGCCCTCGTCCTCGGGCTCGGGGCGGCTCAGCACGGTGACCGCGCCGGAGACGGTGGTGACGTTGAGGCTGCCGCGGCCCTCGCCGAGCTGCCCGGACAGCTTCTTGGCGCCCCAGGTGCTGCTCAGCTTGAGCTGCTCGAAGCTGCTGGAGATGTCGCCGCTGGTGGAGCCGGCCTCGACCTTGGCGTCGGTGCGGGAGGGGATGCGGACGACGACCGGGCCGCTGACGGTGGTGACCTTGACGTCGGCCTCACCGTCGACGTCGAGGTCCAGGGTGACGGCGCCGGTGACGGCGTTGGCCTGGACCCGGTCGGCCGTGCCGGCGACCACGGTGAGCTGCCCGGAGACGCTGTTGACCCGCAGCTGCCCGCCGACCGACTGGGCGTCCACGTCGCCGGTGACGGTGTTGGCGTCGGTGCGGCCGGTCAGGCCGACCAGGGTGGTGTCGCCGTTGGCGCTCTGCACCGAGACGTGCCCGGCGATGCCGGAGACGGTGGCGTCGGCGGAGACGGTGCCGACCTTGACCTCGGCGTCGGCCGGAACGGTCAGCGTGATGCCGGCGACCCGCTTGCGCTTGAGGGAGCCGAAGAAGCTCTTGACCGAGCCGACCGACTTGAGCCAGTCGCCGAACTCGCCCCAGCTGTTGATGTCCTTGTAGGTGACCGTCAGGACGCCGTCCACCACGGTCACGTGCAGCGGGTCGCCCCGGAGCTCGGTGACCTCCAGACGGGCGGGGCCCTCGGCGGCCACCACGTTCACCGTGCCCTCGATGATCCGCACGTGCAGCGCGCGGACCGCCTCGTCGATGGTGATCCTCTCGGGCCCGTCGACCGTCCACTGGCTCATCTCTGCCGCCTCCCGTCGTCGATCGCGATGTATCGCGTTCTCTTTTAAAGACGATATATCGCGTGCCGGGAGAGTCAAGCGTGCCGGACCCCGATACCGACCCCGATCCGCCCCCGAGACCTCCCCTACGGGACACCCCGTGGGAGCGGCCCGCGGGCATGCGAGAGGCCCGGGAGGCGGTTGCCTCCCGGGCCTCTCGGTGGCCGTCAGCGGGTCACTCGTCGTCCTCGTCGTCGAGCCGGGCCAGCCAGGTGGCCAGCCGCTCGACCGGGATCTCGAAGTCCGGGTTGAGGTCGACGAACTCGCGCAGGCGCTCGGCCAGCCACTCGAAGGTGACCTCCTCCTCGCCGCGCCGGTTCGCCAGCTCCTCGATGCCTCGGTCGGTGAAGTACACGGTTCGCTCCGGTCCGGTGGGGGTCGACCCGGTCAGGATAGACCGGGCCGGTCAGCCGTCGTTGCGCCAGTAGCTCAGCGACAGCTTGACCGCGCCGCTGCTCTTGTTGCCCTGCTCGATCACCTTGGCGATCACGACGCCGCCGTTGTTGCGGTTGCGCAGGCAGAACAGCCGGCCCGGGGGCAGGTCGTCGAACTTCAGGCTCTTGGTGGGCTCCCGGTCGATCGCCGCCGAGCAGCTCTGCGGGGTGAGCACGTTGTCCCGGCTGATGTAGGCGTCGGAGTTGCTGTCGAGGTCGAAGCTGCCGGAGCTGGTCGGGTCCAGGGCCCAGGACGGGTAGGTGTTGTCCGGGACGACCTTGCCGCCGGACAGGTCGAAGCTGTAGCTGTAGCTGGTCGCGAAGAGTTCGGTGTCCTGGTAGACGACGGTGTAGACGCTGTTGCGGGGCACGGTGGCACCGGCCGACGGGCTCTTCGAGGAGCCGGTGGCGCCGCTGTTCTTCGTGGTGCCCGGCGTGGGCGACGGCGAGTCGTCGTCCGCCTCGGTCGGGGTGGACCTGGGCGTCGTCGGCGCCGGGTTCACGGCGGTCGGCGAGCCGGCGGAGGTGGACGCCGCGGCGGTGTCCTTCTTCTTGCCGTCGTCCAGCTTCTTCATCAGCGCCACGCCGCCCGCGGTGCCGCCGACGGCCATCACCAGGGCGACGGTGAGCAGCACCTTCCAGGACACCCCGCCCTTGCGCGCGGGCTCCGGCTCCGGCACCGCCGCGACGGGCTGGGCGGTCACCACCGGTCCGGGCGGCGGGGTGTCGAAGGACGGCGGCTCCGGCTGCAGCCGGGCGGTGGGCGGGGCGGGCAGCACCGGGGCGGTCGGCGACTCGGTGGGCGCCTGCGGGGCGCCGTACGCGCCGAGCGGCGGCGGCGCGAAGCCCGGCGGGGGCGTCGCGGGCTGCTGCGGCGGGTGCACCACGGTGGCGGGGTGGGTCGGTGCGGCGGGCGGCGGCGGGGGCGTGGCCGGAGCGGCGGCCGGCATCGCGGGCAGCGGTGTGGGCGGGGTGGCGGGCGCGGCCGGCAACGGTGTGGGCGGCGTCTTGGGCAGGTCGGAGCGGCGGGTGATCTCGGTGTTGACCTGGCGCGGCAGCCAGTCGTCGCCGAACCGCAGCTGGCCGCCGACCTCGGGGTGGTTGCGGGCGACCCGGATGATCTCGGCGGGGCTCGGGCGGTCCTCCGGGCTCTTGGCCAGGCAGCGCTGGACCAGCTCGCGCAGGTCCGCCGGGACGGCCGACAGGTCCGCCTCCTCGTGCACCACCCGGTAGAGCACCGCGGTGTCCGGGCCGTCGCCGAACGGCGCGGTGCCGCCGGCCACGTACGCGGCCAAGGCGCCCAGCGCGAAGACGTCGGTGGCCGGGGTGACCGGGCGTCCCTGGGCCTGCTCGGGGGACATGAAGGCGGGGGAGCCGATCCGGTAGCCGGTGCCGGTGAGGGCGGTGGCGTCGGCGGCCCGGGCGATGCCGAAGTCGATCACCCGCGGGCCGTCCCCGGCGACCAGCACGTTGGCGGGCTTGAGGTCGCGGTGGACCACCTCGACGCTGTGGATCGCCTGCAGGGCCTCGGCGATGCCGCCCATCAGCAGCAGCACGGTGCGCACCGGCAGCGCGCCGTTCTCGCGCACCACCTGCTGCAGGGACGGGCCCGGGACGTAGGCGGTGACCAGCCACGGGGCGTCGGTGTCCAGGCCGCCGGAGTCGATCACCTGCGCGGTGTAGAGCCCGTGGATGCGCTGGGCGTTGCTGACCTCCTGGGCGAAGCGACGGCGGAACTCGCCGTCCTCGGCGAACTCCGGGCGCACCACCTTGAGCGCGACCGGGCGCCCGCCCGGGGTGTACGACAGGTAGACCCGGCCCATGCCGCCGGCGCCGAGCCGGGCGAACAGCCGGTAGCCGCCGACCTCCCTGGGGTCGTCCGGGAGGAGCGGTTGGAAGACCGGCGGGAGCCTGTCGGCGTCCCGGGGCGTGTCGGCGGTCATGCGGTGATCCCCCTGGGTGAGCGGTGAGGTCGTACGGCCGGGGCGGCGGGCGCGGTGACGGGCGTCCGGCGCCGACCGGCGAGGCATAACCTATCGATCCGTCAGGAGTCCGTGCACCGGGGTTCCGGTTTGGTTGCAGAGCTGGGACCTTGACATGGCGTGGCGATGAAACGGTTCTCCCGGAAACGACAAGGCCCCCGTCCTCCCGAGTGGGAGGACGGGGGCCTTGGGCCGTCAGGTGTCCGAGCCGTGGGGCGTCAGAGCGAGAAGACCTCTTCGATCAGCGCCTGCTGCTCGGCGGCGTGCCGCTTGGCCGAGCCGACCGCCGGGGACGAGGCCGTCGTCCGGGCGACGCGGCGCAGGCGGGAACCGCCGGCACTGCGGCCGATGACGACCTGCAGGTGGTCGACCAGGTTCATCGCGATGAACGGCCAGGCACCCTGGTTGTCCGGCTCCTCCTGCGCCCAGACGAACTGGACGTTGTCGCCGTAGCGGGCCAGCTCCTCCTGGAGCTCGGCCACCGGCAGCGGGTAGAGCCGCTCGACCCGGACGATCGCGGTGTCGGTGACGCCGCGCTCGGTGCGGGCCGCCGCCAGGTCGTAGTAGAACTTGCCGGCGGTGATGACCACCTTGCGGACCTGCGCCGGGTCGACGGTGGTGTCGCCGATGACCGGGCGGAACGAGCCGGACAGGAACTCCTCGGTCGCACTCGCCGCGGCCTTCAGACGCAGCATCGACTTCGGGGTGAAGACGACCAGCGGCTTGTGGTGCGGGTTGTGCGCCTGCCAGCGCAGCAGGTGGAAGTAGTTCGACGGCAGGGTCGGCATGGCGACCGTCATGTTGTTCTGCGCGCACAGCTGGAGGAAGCGCTCCGGGCGCGCGGACGAGTGGTCCGGGCCCTGGCCCTCGTAGCCGTGCGGCAGCAGCAGGGTGACGCCGGAGTGCTGGCCCCACTTCTGCTCGGCGGAGGCGATGTACTCGTCCACCACGGTCTGCGCGCCGTTGACGAAGTCGCCGAACTGCGCCTCCCACATGACCAGCGCGTTCGGGCGGGTCAGCGAGTAGCCGTACTCGAAGCCCATGGCCGCGTACTCCGACAGCAGGCTGTCGTAGACGGTGTAGCGGGCCTGGTCCTCGGTGAGGTACTGCAGCGGGGTGTAGTCCTCGCCGGTCTTGCGGTCGATCAGGACGGCGTGCCGCTGGCCGAAGGTGCCGCGGCGGCTGTCCTGGCCGGCCAGGCGGACCGGGTGGCCCTCCATGAGCAGCGAGCCGATGGCGAGGGTCTCGCCCATCGCCCAGTCGATGGTGTTGTCCTCGACCGAGCCGGCGCGTCGCTGCAGCTGCGGCAGCAGGCGCGGGTGGACGGTCAGCCAGTCCGGGTGGTTGACCTGGGAGGCGGCGATCCGCTTGACCATCTCCTGGGAGATGCCGGTCCGGATGGAGACCGGGAAGTCGGCGACCGGCTTGCCGGCGGTGGCGTCGGCCGGCGCCTGGGCCGCGTCGCGGACCTCGGCGAAGACCTTCTCCAGCTGGCCCTGGAAGTCCTGGAGCGCCTGCTCCGCCTCTTCCATGGTGATGTCGCCGCGACCGATCAGGCCCTCGGTGTACAGCTTGCGCACCGAGCGCTTCTTGTCGATCAGGTCGTACATCAGCGGCTGGGTGAACGACGGGTTGTCGGCCTCGTTGTGACCGCGGCGGCGGTAGCAGATGAGGTCGATCACCACGTCCTTGTGGAACTCCTGGCGGAACTCGAAGGCGAGCCGCGCGACGCGGACCACGGCCTCCGGGTCGTCGCCGTTCACGTGGAAGATCGGGGCCTCGATCATGCGGGCCACGTCGGTGCAGTACATCGAGGAGCGCGAGGACGCCGGGGCGGCGGTGAAGCCGACCTGGTTGTTCACCACGACGTGCACGGTGCCGCCGGTGCGGTAGCCGCGCAGCTGCGACATGTTCAGCGTCTCCGCGACGACGCCCTGGCCGGCGAAGGCCGCGTCGCCGTGGATCTGGATCGGCAGCACCGGGAAGGTGGTGCCGCCCTGGTCCAGGATGTCCTGCTTGGCGCGGGCGATGCCCTCGACGACCGGGTCCACCGTCTCCAGGTGGGAGGGGTTCGCGGCGAGCGAGACCTTGATGGTCTCGCCGTCCAGACCGGTGAAGGTGCCGTCGGAGCCCAGGTGGTACTTGACGTCGCCGGAGCCGTGCATCGACTTCGGGTCGAGGTTGCCCTCGAACTCGCCGAAGATCTTGCCGTACGGCTTGCCGACGATGTTGGCCAGCACGTTCAGGCGGCCGCGGTGGGCCATGCCGATGACGGCCTCGTCCAGGCGGTGCTCGGCGGCGGCGTCGATGGTCGCGTCCAGCAGCGCGATCAGCGACTCACCGCCCTCCAGCGAGAAGCGCTTCTGCCCGACGTACTTGGTCTGCAGGAAGGTCTCGAAGGCCTCGGCGGAGTTCAGCCGGCGCAGGATCCGCAGCTGCTCCTCGCGCTCCGGCTTCGCGTACGGCTTCTCCAGGCGCTCCTGCAGCCACTTGCGCTGCTTCGGGTCCTGGATGTGCATGTACTCGATGCCGACGGTGCGGCAGTAGGTGTTGCGCAGCAGACCGAGGATGTCGCGGAGCTTCATCATCTTCTGGCTGCCGAAGCCGCCGACCGCGAACTCGCGCTCCAGGTCCCACAGGGTGAGGCCGTGGGTGGTGACGTCCAGGTCGGGGTGCTTGCGCTGCTTGTACTCCAGCGGGTCGGTGTCGGCCATCAGGTGACCGCGGACCCGGTAGGAGTGGATCAGCTCCATGACGCGCGCGGTCTTGTTGACCTCGTCGTCGTGGGTGGTGGCGACGTCGGTGGCCCAGCGGACCGGCTCGTACGGGATCCGCAGCGACTCGAAGATCTCGTCGTAGAAGCCGTTCTCGCCGAGCAGCAGACGGTGGATCTCGCGCAGGAACTCGCCGGACGCCGCGCCCTGGATGACGCGGTGGTCGTAGGTCGAGGTCAGCGTCATGATCTTGGAGACGCCCAGGCGGGACAGGGTCTCCGGGGCGGAGCCCTGGAACTCGGCCGGGTACTCCATGGCGCCGACGCCGACGATGGTGCCCTGGTTCTGCATCAGGCGCGGCACGGAGTGCACGGTGCCGATGCCGCCGGGGTTGGTCAGCGAGACCGTGACGCCGGTGAAGTCGTCCATGGTCAGCTTGTTGGCGCGGGCCCGGCGGACGATGTCCTCGTAGGCCTGCCAGAAGCCGAAGAAGTCGAGGGTCTCGGCCTTCTTGATGGCCGCGACGACCAGCTGGCGGTCACCGTTGGGCTTGACCAGGTCGATGGCCAGGCCGAGGTTGACGTGCTCGGGCTTGACCAGGAAGGCCTTGCCGTCCTCCACCTTGTAGCTGTGGTTCATGCCCGGGGCGGCCTTGATGGCCTGGACCAGGGCGTAACCGATCAGGTGGGTGAAGGAGACCTTGCCGCCGCGGGCGCGCTGCAGGTGGTTGTTGATGACGATGCGGTTGTCGATCAACAGCTTCGCCGGCACGGCGCGGACCGAGGTCGCGGTCGGCACCTCCAGCGAGGCGTCCATGTTGGTGGCGACGGCCTTCGCCGGGCCGCGCAGCTGGACCAGCTCGGGGCCGGCAG
>NZ_JBHWCL010000129.1:0-28987 GCF_042735125.1 Kitasatospora sp. NPDC059599
CGGTTCCCCCACACCTGTTCGGTCCGACAGCAGAAAGGTAGGACCGGCCCCGGGCAATCCATCGGTCACATGCCTGGCTGCCACCTGAACGAGTGAAACGCCGTGACCTCGACCCGAACCGGGCCGTTACCGGGCGGTACGCGCGGCCGCCCGTGATACCCGCTCCCGGCGGGCTCAGCCGGCGGCGTGCCCGATCAGCTCCCGCACGGCGCGGGCGACCTCGTCGGGGTGCTCCATCATCGCCACGTGCCCCGACTCCGGCAGCACCAGCAGCCGGGCGTCCGCGAAGGCCGCGCAGGCACGGCGGGCCGAACGGTAGGAGACCAGCTTGTCGCGCAGCCCGTACACCAGCAGCACCGGCACCCTCACCTGCTCGGCCTGCCGCCACAGCGCCTGGTCGCCGCGCTCGGTGTACGCCGAGACGATGCCGCGGGCCGAGCCGACCAGGGCCGGCATCGCGTGCGGCACCTCCAGCCGGCGCCGGTACTCGGCGACGGCCTCGGCCCGGGCGGCCGGGCTCAGGCCGGCCGGGTCGCCGTAGACCAGCCGCAGCAGGTCCTCGGTGGCGGCCTCGACGTCGCGCCCGTTCGCGGCCAGCCGGCGCAGCACCGCGGGCACCCCGGGCACCGCGAGCAGGCCGGTCGGCCAGGCGGAGCGCTGCGGGGGGAGTTCGGGCAGGGCCGGCGAGACCAGGGTGAGGCTGCGCACCAGGTCCGGGCGGAGCGCGGCGAGCCGCACGGCGACCGCGCCGCCGAGGGAGTTGCCGAACAGGTGGACCGGTCCGCGGTCGGCGGCCTCCAGGCAGCCGATCACCGCGCGGACGTGGCCGGAGAGGGTGAGGTTGCCGTCGGTGGGCGGGTGGGAGCGGCCGAAGCCGGGCAGGTCCACGGCCTCGCCGTCGACCAGGCCGGAGAGCCGGTCCATCAGGGCCGTCCAGTTGGCGGCCGAGCCGCCGAGCCCGTGCACGAAGAAGCCGGGTTCGCGCCCGTCGGCGGGCCCGTCGTCGGCGGGGCGGTGCACCGCGAGCACCGCCCCGGGAACCTCGACCGTACGTACCTGCTGCTCAGCGCTGCTCATGGTGGACGATGGTAGTGAGCCGAGGGCCGGAGCACCCGGGACGGTCGGCCGTTCCTTGTCTCTGTCGCACCACTGCCGAGGCCGAGGTCAGCGCCGTATTGTGGGCTCCTGACAACAAGGCCGACCGTCTTTTCTCGCCTTCGCCGAACGCGGGCGCGGTTACCGAAAAGTAGAATCGGCCATCTTGCCAGCCCCGAACAGACCCGAAGTGAGGAGCGCCGTGACGGCCATCCAGGAGGCGCAGGAGCGCCCGCGCGGTGCCCGCCTGCCGCGAAGCGCCCGCCGTGAACAACTGCTCGGTGCCGCCCAGGAGGTGTTCGTCGCGCAGGGCTACCACGCGGCCGCCATGGACGACATCGCCGACCGCGCCGGGGTCAGCAAGCCGGTGCTCTACCAGCACTTCCCCGGGAAGCTGGACCTCTACCTGGCGCTGCTGGACAAGCACTGCGACGCCCTGGTCGAGTCGACCCGCCACGCGCTGTCGACGACCACCGACAACAAGCAGCGCGTGGCCAACACCATGGAGGCGTACTTCAACTACGTCTCCAGCGAGTCGGGCGCCTTCCGGCTGGTCTTCGAGTCGGACCTGACCAACGAGCCGGCCGTGCGCGAGCGCGTCGAGCGGGCCTCCGAGGCGAGCGCGACCCTGGTCAGCAAGGTGATCCAGGAGGACACCGACCTGCCGGAGGCGGAGTCCAAGCTGCTCGCCGCCGGGGTCTGCGGCCTGGCCCAGATCACCGCCCGGTACTGGCTGTCGCAGGGGCTGGAGATCCCCCGCGACGAGGCGGTGCGCCTGGTCGCCAGCCTGTCCTGGCGGGGTCTGAAGGGCTTCCCGATGCACCCGGGCGACCAGCCCGGCGAGGGTGCCCACCAGGGGTGATCCGGCGACCTTCGCCTGGGCGGTGATCCGGTGCTCTATGGTGAAGCCGTACGGCGCGGTCGTCGCGAACGCCTGTTCCAGGCGGTCCGGTGCCCGCGCGTGGAGGCTGCAACCCCGGAGGGACGGAAGCCGTGGAGGTCAAGATCGGTGTGCAGAACGCGCCGCGCGAGATCGTGATCGAGAGCTCGCAGACTGCCGATGAGGTCCAGAGCGCGGTCGCGAAGGCGCTGGAGGGCCCCGAGAAGCTCCTCACCCTGACCGACGAGCACGGCCGCCGCGTCATCGTCCCGGCCGAGCGCCTGGCGTACGTGGAGATCGGCGAGCAGGCCGTCCGCAAGGTCGGCTTCGGCACCCTCTGAGGCGCCGCCCGAGCACGCGTTCCGGTGCCCCGTTCCCGCGAGGGAGCGGGGCACCGCTGCGTGTACGGCCGGGTGGGGCGGGGTACGGCGACAGGTGCGGCACCGGCGCCGCGGGCCCGTCCCCCGGGAGGCAGTCTTGCTGGTCGAGTCGATCGTCTTCACCCTGATCGGCCTGGCCACGGCCGGCGCCGCGCTGCTGGCCCTGCCCTCGTACTACCGGGCCGCCCGCGCGCTGACGGTCGGCACCGCACTGGCCTCCGCCCTGGTCGGCGGGGTGGTGGCGCACTTCTGCCTGGACGGGCGCCACCCAGCGGTGTCCGTGGCGGCCTCGGCGCTGGCCTCCGGCGTGCTCACCTCGCTGCTGGCCCGGCCGGACCTCGCCGACGGGCGGGCCCCGGCGCACCGGCACCACCCGCACCGGACCGGCGCCCACCGCGCGCCGCGGCGGCACCGGCCGGCGTAGCCGTCGTCGGGGCGCGGCCGGTCAGCTGGCCAGGCCCAGGGCGGCCATCCGCTTGGTGTGCGCCTCGGTGATCCGGTTGAACATCTTGCCGACCTCGACCAGGTCGAAGCCCTGCACCCGGACACCGCCGACCAGCAGGTTGGACAGCGCGTCACGCTCGGCGACCACCCGCTGCGCCTGGCTGAGCGCCTCGCCCATCAGCCGCCGGCCCCACAGCGCGAGCCGGCCGCCGGACCGCGGGTCGGCCTCGATCGCCTCGCGCACCTTGTCGACGGCGAACTGGGCGTGGCCGGTGTCGGACATGACGCCGAGCACCAGGTCGCGGGTGTCGTCGTCCAGCCGGACGGCCACCTCGCGGTAGAAGTCGGTCGCGATGGCGTCGCCGACGTAGGCCTTGACCAGGCCCTCCAGCCAGTCCGAGGGCGCCGTCATCCGGTGGAAGAGCTCCAGCGGCTCGACGAACGGCCGCATCGCCTCCTGCGGGTCGGCGCCGATCTCGGCGAGCCGGTCGTGCAGGCGCTGGTAGTGCTGGAACTCGGCGGAGGCCATCCGGGCCAGGGCCGCCTTGTCGGCGAGGTCCGGCGCCAGCTTGGCGTCCTCGGCGAGCCGCTCGAAGGCGCTCAGCTCGCCGTAGGCGAGCGCGCCGAGCAGATCCAGCACCGCCGCCCGGTAGCCGGGGTCGGCCGAGCACGCGGCCCAGTCGCCGATCGAGCCGGCCGCGGTGTCCTGCGTCTCACCATGGGTCTCCATGACCTGCCAGCTTAGTCCCGCACGGCCGCCTCCCCCACCACCCGCCGCAGCCCGGTGACCGGCCGGATCGCCCGATCCCGCGGTCGTCGCCGGGGGCAATGTCAGACGCGTCACGTGTTCGAGTCGTCGCCTGACTGTATGGTGGTACGGAGCCCCGTCGTGCTCGCACGGTGTGACCGCCGTCTCGGTACCCGCGCAAGCCCGCTCCCAAGCGGCACCGTCCAGCCGGACGTGTCCGCACCGGAGGCACGGGTACTCACGTACGCGGATGCCCGGTCGGAGAGCCGATCGGCTCCGACCATGGCTTGGACTTCAAGCCTTGGCACCGCATCAGTGGCCGAGCGAGGGCCGCCGAGACCACGCCCCCTGGCGGAGGTCCCGCGCAGGTCCCTCACGGGAATCCTCCCCGACGCCGCCGGCGACGCGCCCCCGCACCGGGGCAGCGCGCACCGGCCGGCCGCAGGGACCGGCGCGGTTGTGCGTCCGCGCAGCTGTATTCGGGGCCGCACAGGCCCGTACGCAGCCGCGCGGCTGCCCGCCCGCCGCTCGCTCTCGGCCCCTCCACACGGAAGAGGCAGCACCCTGTCCACCACCGCTGAACCCATCAAGACGACCTTCCGGGACCTGGGGATCCTCCCGGAGACCGCCGAGGCCCTCGAGTCCGTCGGCATCGTCCACCCCTTCCCCATCCAGGAGATGACCCTCCCGGTCGCGCTGACCGGCCACGACGTCATCGGCCAGGCGAAGACCGGCACCGGCAAGACCCTCGGTTTCGGTCTGCCGCTGATCGAGCGCGTCACCGTGCGCGCCGACGTGGACGCCGGCCGGGCCACCGAGGAGCAGCTCACCGACTTCCCGCAGGCGCTGATCGTCGTCCCGACCCGCGAGCTCTGCACCCAGGTCACCAACGACCTGCAGACCGCCGGCAAGGTCCGCAACGTGCGCGTCCTCGCCGTCTACGGCGGCCGGGCGTACGAACCGCAGGTGGAGGCGCTCACCAAGGGCGTCGACATCGTGGTCGGTACCCCGGGCCGACTGCTCGACCTGGCCGGACAGAAGAAGCTGAACCTGTCCCAGGTCCGCTCGCTGGTCCTCGACGAGGCCGACGAGATGCTCGACCTCGGCTTCCTGCCGGACGTCGAGAAGATCATCACCATGCTGCCGGCCAAGCGGCAGACCCTGCTGTTCTCGGCCACCATGCCGGGCCAGGTCATCAACCTCGCCCGCCGGTACATGAGCCAGCCGACCCACATCCGGGCCGCCGCCCCGGACGACACCGGCACCACCGTCGCCAACATCGAGCAGCACATCTTCCGTGCGCACTCGCTCGACAAGGTCGAGATGGTCTCGCGCATCCTGCAGGCCGACGGCCGCGGGCTGGCGATGATCTTCTGCCGCACCAAGCGCACCGCCGCCGACGTCTCCGACCAGCTGACCCAGCGCGGCTTCGCGGCCGGCGCGGTCCACGGCGACCTCGGCCAGGGCGCCCGCGAGCAGGCCCTGCGGGCCTTCCGCAACGGCAAGGTGGACGTGCTCGTCTGCACCGACGTCGCCGCCCGCGGCATCGACGTCGAGGGCGTCACGCACGTCATCAACTACCAGTGCCCCGAGGACGAGAAGACCTACCTGCACCGGATCGGCCGCACCGGCCGGGCCGGCGCCTCCGGCACCGCCGTCACCCTGGTCGACTGGGACGACATCCCGCGCTGGCAGCTGATCAACAAGGCGCTGGACCTGCCGTTCAACGACCCGGAGGAGACCTACTCCACCTCGCCGCACCTGTACGAGCTGCTGAAGATCGCGCCGGGCACCAAGGGTGTCCTGCCGCGCTCGGAGCGCACCCGCGCGGGCCTCAACGCGGAGGAGGTCGAGGACCTCGGCGAGACCGGCGGACGCGGCAGCCGCACCGGCCGGGCCGGCCGCGGTCGCCCCGCGCAGGGCGGCCCCGGCCGTCCGGCCGCCGCCCCGGCCGAGGCCGAGGCCGAGGAGCAGAAGCCGCGCCGCACCCGTGAGCGCCGCCGCACCCGTCGGGGCTCGGCGGTCGGCGAGGGCGAGGCCGCGGTCACCGTGACCGACGCCGCCGCGGCTCCGGCCCCGGCCGTCGAGGGCACCGAGGGCGAGGCCGCCCCGCGCCGCCGCCGTCGCCGCTCGCGCGGTGGCGCCGCCGGCGAGGCGGCCGCGGCCGTCGAGGTCGTGGAGGCCGCCGAGGCGGTCGTCGCCGAGGCCGTCGCGGCCGTCGTCGCCGAGGCTCCGGCCGAGGAGAAGCCCGCCCCGCGCAAGCGCACCCGCAAGCCGAAGGCGGAGACCGTCGAGGCCGCTGCCGAGGTCGTCGCGGCCGAGGCTCCGGCCGAGGAGAAGCCCGCCCCGCGCAAGCGCACCCGCAAGGCCGCGGCCACCGCCGAGACCGCCCCGGCGGCCCCGGCCGACGTGGCCGAGGTCCCGGCCCCGCGCAAGCGCACCCGCGCCCGCAAGGCCGCCGCGCCCGTCGAGGCGACCCCGGAGAGCTGACCGCAGCGCATCCCGCCCGAGGGGGCGGGCCAGGCCACCCGGCCCGGCCCGCCCCCTCGGCGTTCCTCCCGGCCCGCCCCGCCGCCGGACGCGCCGACGACGGGGTGCGCGACCCACGGCCTAAGCTCGGGGGCGTCGGGAAGCAGTGGGTAGCAGAGCAGGGAGAACACGCCATGAGCACGCCGCCGTTTCTGAGGTTGCCCGGGTGCGCGCGGGCCGAGCGGGTGGTGACCGGGCGTGGGGAGTTCGCGGCGTTGCGGGCGGAGCCGGCGGGGCCGGTGCGGGGGTCCGCGCTGCTGGTGCCGGGCTTCACCGGCAGCAAGGAGGACTTCATCGGGCTGCTCGAACCGCTGGCCGCGGCCGGGTACCGGGTGACCGCCGTGGACCAGCGCGGGCAGCACGAGACCGGCGGGCCGGACGATCCGGCGGCGTACGCCGTCGGGGAGCTGGGCGCGGACGTACGGGCGCTCACCGCGGCGCTGGCGGCGGACGGCGGGCCGCTGCACCTGGTGGGCCACTCCTTCGGCGGTCAGGTGGTGCGGGAGGCCGTGCTCGCCGCCGCGCCTGGCCCGCTGCCGTGGCGGTCGCTGACGCTGATGTCCACCGGCCCGGGCGCGATCGACCCGGCCGAGGCGGCCCGCACCAAGCTGCTGCTGGACGCGCTGCAGGTGATGGGCCTGGAGGAGATCTGGCAGGTCATGCGGCAGATGGAGGCGGACAGCGGGCAGTCGCAGCCGGGCCCGGCCCCGGCCGTCGCCGAGTTCCTGCACCGCCGCTGGCTGGCCAACGTGCCGCAGGCGCTGTCCGTCACCGGTGGCCACCTGGTCGCCGCGCCGGATCGCGTGGACGAGCTGGCCGCCGCCACGGCGGGGCTGCCGGTGCTGGTGCTGTCCGGGGTACGGGACTACGCCTGGCCCGTCCCGGAGCAGACCGGGATGGCCGAGCGCCTGGGTGCCCGCCGGGTCGTCGTGGCGGACGCGGGCCACTCCCCCAACGCGGAGCAGCCGGCCGCGACCGCCGAGGCGCTGGCCGCGTTCTGGGCCTGATCGACCCCTGACCGGCCCCCACTCTCCGGCCTGACCGGCTCCGTCGGACCTCCCGCCGGAAGTGGTCTCTACCACTTTCGGAACTTCGACCGGCTTCAACACAGGACAAAATTCGTTAGTTACGGTAATCTTTGATTCTGTCCGGGAATCATCGTCGGCCTCGACGCCGACGCACATCATCCGAAACCTGGACTTCACGGACGGGCAACGGCCCGGTAGCACCGCCACGACACCGTGGCTCACGAGGCACTGGACGCACCAGGCAAGCAGGGGGAGCCCTTGCCGCAGCAGACCGCCGCACGTACGACCCGCCCGGTCCGGCCGATCCGCCGGACCCGCAACATCCCGAAAGAGCTGATACCCACTCAGCCGCGATCGCCCCGCGCCGCGGGGCAAGGAAAGGAGACGCCCATGACGAAGACCATGCGCTTCGAGATCGTCCGACTGGACGACGCCAACGGCTCCGCCACCGACCGCCTGATCGCCGACGCCGCCACCGTGCGCGAACACGTCCAGGCCGCCGCCCGCACCGGCGAACGCCTGCTCATCCGGCCGTGCCCGACCGTCTGACCCCGCGCGGCGCCTCCACCCCGGAGCCCCCACCCGCCGCAGACGAGCCGGGAGCGTCCGATCCGGACGTTCCGATACCCGACTGACGCCCCGTCACCGCAATCGCCGATGACGGGGCGTCAGTGCGTCCGGGGTCCGCGCCCGAAACGTTTGCCGCCGCCCCTCACGGGACATCCCCCAACGGGAACCGCCCGCGAACGCGCCCACCCAGCGCCGGCCGGGCGTCCGCGACCGACAGGTGCCGCCGAGCCCTCCGTACGGGTGATCGTCCTTGACGCGGCGGTCCGGAGGGAGGAGCGTTGTCGGCTATGAGGGGCGAGCCAAGCTGCCCGAGGTGCGCCGGTCGGGTCCGCGCCCCCGGTCTGTTCTCAGACACCTGGCAGTGCGACCGGCACGGAGCCGTCCACCCGATGCAGCCCGTGCTGCCCCCGAGTGTCGAGGCCCTGGGCGTCGCCGTCGTCCGTTCCCAGGTCCCCGTCTGGCTGCCGTGGCCGCTCCCGGTCGGCTGGCTGTACACCGGCATCGCCCACGTCGGTGACGACGTCTCCGGTGCCCGGGCCACCGCCGTCGCCTGCGCCGGCCCCGCTCCGCTCGGCGGCTTCGGCGAGCTGGTGCTGGTCGCCGAGGAACTGGGCGTCGGGCTCGGCGCCCGCTACGCCGGCCTGCCCGGGCCGGACCCGGGCGACTCCGTCGGCCTCTACAAGCCCGCCGACGCCAAGCTGATGGCGGCCGGCCGGCCCACCCCGATGTTCCACGTCCCGGACGCCCCGGCCGACCGCGCGGTGTTCGCCGGCGAGGCCCGCGGGCTCTGGCTCTGGGCGATCGCCTGGCCCGAGCAGTCCGCCCTGGTGATGTACGACGAGCTGGTGCTCACCGACCTGCGCGAGGCCGGCGCCGAGCTGGACCTGCTGCCCTGCGGGGCGCTCTCCCCCCGGTTGCTCGGCTGACCCGGGCCCCGGGGCCACCCGGACGGCCTATCCTGGGCGGCACCCACGAGCCCCCAGGAGTCCGCCCCGTGCGCATCGACCTGCACGCCCACAGCAACGCCTCCGACGGCACCGACAGCCCGGCCGAGCTGGTCGCGGCGGCCGTCGCCGCGGGCCTCGACGTCGTCGCGCTCACCGACCACGACACCGTGGCCGGCCACGTCGAGGCCGCCGAGGCGGTGCACGCGCTGCCCGACGGCACCCGGCTGACCGTCGTGCCGGGCGCGGAGCTGTCCTGCGTCGTGGACGGCATCAGCATGCACCTGCTGGCGTACCTGTTCGACCCGGAGGAGCCGGAGTTCGCGCGCGAGCGGGAGCTGGTGCGCACCGACCGGTTCCGGCGCGGGCGGGCGATCGTCGAGCGCTGCCGGGACCTCGGCGCGGACATCGGCTGGGAGCAGGTGCAGCGGATCGCGGGCACCGGTTCGGTGGGACGGCCGCACATCGCCAGCGCGCTGGTCGAGGCGGGCGTGGTGGCCACCGTCTCGGACGCGTTCACCCCCGAGTGGCTGGCCAACGGGGGCCGGGCGGACGTCCGCAAGCACGAGACCGACCCGGTCGAGGCGATCCGGCTGGTCCGGGCGGCCGGCGGGGTGTCGGTCTTCGCCCACCCGGGCGCGGTCAAGCGCGGCCGGACCGTCTCGGACGGGGTGATCGCCGGCCTCGCGGTGGCCGGACTGGCCGCGCTGGAGGTCGACCACACCGACCACGACGAGGAGACCAGGGCCCGGCTGCGCGGCCTGGCCGGCGAACTCGGCCTGCTGGTCACCGGATCCAGCGACTACCACGGCACCCGCAAGACCGTCCGGCTCGGCGAGCACACCACGGACCCTGCGGTGTACGAGGCGCTGCTGGCCCAGGCCACCGGCGCGAAGCCGATCGAGCGCTGAGGGGTCGCGCCGCCGCACTCCGGCTCGCGGGGCACGGCGTGAGCGTACGGCGCGGCGCGCACGCCCCGACCGACCACTGCCCCGGCGGCCCCTGACCGTCCGTCGGCGAACGCCTCGGCCGGAGTCCGGGCCGGGCCTCCGGTCGGGCCGTCAGTCCAGCCGGGCGCCGCGGCGGTCCGGGTCGCGCAGGTCGGTGCCCTGGTTCAGCCAGCGCTCCTGGAGCGCGGCCGCGCCGTGCACCCGCTTCCAGCCCGCCTCGTTGGGCGTCATCGGCAGCAGCGGCAGGAAGCGGACCGGGTCGGCCGGATCCGCCAGCTCCAGGTCCTCGACCAGCCCGCCCGGCTCGGCCGCCAGCACCGAGGTGAAGGGCGCGCCGTCCCACAGCGGGGCGCCGAGGTCCAGCGAGCCGCCCGGGGCCACCACCAGCCCCTCGACCTGCGGCGTCGCGGCGAAGGTGGCCAGGCTGCGCAGCACGCTGTCGCGCCCGCCGCGGACGGTCAGCACCAGTTCGACCCGCGGGCCGCGCACCTGGTCGGCGACCGGCGAGGTGGGGTCGGCCATCGGCGCGGCGGACATCCCGAGCGTCGCGTACCGCACCAGGCCCTCCGGGTCGGGGCCGAAGCGCAGCACCTCGATCCGGTCGGTGCCGAGGAAGGTGACCGCCGCGCGGCCGCCCGGTTCGCCGAAGGTGGAGATCAGCCGGGCCTCGACGGCGGCCAGCACCGCCTCCCGGGAGAGCTCCGGGGAGCTGCCGCCGTGGGGGTCGCCGAAGAGCGGGAAGTCGTGGGCCATGCCGGTGAGCGTAACCCGCTGGTCCGCGCAGCCCCCGTGCGGGCGGCGCGGAGGGCCGGCCCGTCAAGGACCCGTAAAGCCTCGGGAACCCCCCGGCGCCGATGGCCGGTCAGATGTTAGGGTGAGCGACTGGCCACCGGGATTCTTCCGTCCCGGGGCGGCGGCGCGAAGGAGGTGGTTGCGGTGGATACCGGCCGACCATGCAGTACCGGCAGCTCTGCCCGGCCCCGACTTCCCCGTACCCCTCGCCCCGCAGGCGCAATCGGCTGAATCAGCCGCAGTAGCCCCGGGCGCAGGCCCCACGGCGGACGGACCGGCCGGGAGAGCACCTTCATCCCCCCCTTTCACCGGTGTTCTTCGCCGTCGTACCGCGGCCGAACGTTTCTCCATTCCGCGCCGCACCGCGACGGCTCCCCGCCCCTGGGAGCCTGCCATGTCGATGATCAACAGCCTGCGTGCCGCCGTCCGCACCAACCGCCGCCGCGGCGCGGCCGGGGTGTACGACGTCCTGTCCGAGGACGCCGCCTCGGCGATCGTGGACTGCGCGGTCTACCAGCACGGCAAGCGCAAGGGCGAGACCTGCAGCCCGCGCGAGGCCGCCCGCCGGGTCAAGGCCGAGCAGCAACTCCCCGAGGGCGAGGGCTCGTTCAGCTGGATCGGACTGCACGAACCGACCGAGGCGGAGTTCGAGGGGATCGCCCAGCGCTTCGGCCTGCACCCGCTCGCGGTCGAGGACGCCGTGCACGCCCACCAGCGGCCCAAGGTCGAGCGCTACGACGACGTGCTGTTCGCCGTCTTCAAGACCATCCGTTACGTCGAGCACGACCAGCTCACGCCCACCAGCGAGGTGGTGGACACCGGCGAGCTGATGGTCTTCGCCGGGCGGGACTTCGTCATCACCGTCCGGCACGGCGGCCACGGCTCGCTGCAGGAGCTGCGCCACCGGCTGGAGGCCGACGCCGACGAGGCCGGACTGCTCGCCAAGGGCCCGGCGGCGGTGCTGCACGCGATCGCCGACCACGTCGTGGACAACTACCTGCTGGTCGCCGAACGGCTGCAGAACGACGTCGACGAAATCGAGTACGGCGTCTTCTCGGCCAAGGGCGGCCGCAGTGCCGACGTCGGCCGGGTCTACCAACTCAAGCGCGAGGTCCTGGAGTTCAAGCGGGCCGTGGTGCCGCTGCTGCGCCCGATGCAGCAGCTGTCCGAGCCGATGCAGCGTCTGGTGGACCCGGACATCCAGAAGTACTTCCGGGACGTCGCCGACCACCTGGCCCGGGTCGCCGAGCAAGTGCACGGCTTCGACGAACTGCTGAACTCGCTGCTGCAGGCGAACCTGGCGCAGGTGTCGGTGGCGCAGAACGAGGACATGCGCAAGATCACCGCCTGGGCGGCGATCTTCGCGGTCCCCACCATGATCACCGGCGTCTACGGCATGAACTTCGAGTACATGCCCGAGCTGCACCACAAGTACGGCTACCCGATGGTGCTCGGCGCGATCGCCCTGATCTGCGTCGGGATGTACCGGGGCTTCCGCCGCAACGGCTGGCTCTGACCCTCAGCGCCGCCCGCCGCGGGCGACCAGGACCAGCCCGAGCAGGATCAGCACCACCGCCGGGTAGGCGGCCGCCGGAGGCCACTGGCCCAGCCAGAGGGCGGCGATCAGCGCCGCCCCCGGGGTCTCCAGCAGGATCGCGGTGGAGGTGATCGACGGGCCCAGGCTGCGCACCACGCGGTTGCTCAGCGAGTGGCCGAGCAGCTGGGCGGCGACCATCAGCAGCACGATCTGCCACCACACCCCGGCCGGCCATCCGGCCAGCGGGGTCCCCGCGACCAGGCAGATCCCGAGCAGGACCACCGCCGTGGTGGCGTAGCAGACCAGGGTGTACCCGGTCGTGCTGACCGTCTTGCGGACCTCGGCGCCCAGCAGCATGTACCCGGCCGCGGCCAGCCCGGCGGCGAGGGCGAGCGCGTCGCCGAGCAGCGCGCGCGGGGAGAGCGAGAGGTCGACCCCGGTCAGCACCAGCACCCCGGCGAAGGCCACGACCGTGCCGAGCCAGACCGCCCGGGGCGCCCGGACGCCCATCAGCCGCATCAGCAGGATGGTCCACAGCGGGGTGGTGGTGACCAGGGCGGTGGCGGAGGCCACCGAGGTCATCCGCAGGCTGGGCATCCACAGCGCGAAGTGCACGGCGAGCAGCGCCCCCGCCGCGACCGCGAGCAGCAGCGCCCGCCGGCCGATCCCGCGCAGCTCGGCGCGGTGGCGCAGCAGCGCGTACGGGCCGAGGACGCCGACCGACATGACGTTGCGCCAGAAGGCGATCGCCAGCGCGGGCGCGGCGGTGGCGCTGATCAGCGGGCCGGACAGCGAGATGCCGCCGATCGACACGGCGAGCAGCAGCAGGTCGACGGTGGGGAGCGGACGCGTCGACCCCGGGTCGGCGGTGGGTGCGGGTGCGGGGGCGGTCGCGGGCCGGGCGGCGGGCACGGCGCTCCTCTGCTGGTCGCGGCGGGTGGGGCGGCTCATACGGTAAGGCCCGTGGCGCGGCAATGGAACTGTCGCCCGGAGGCTGAGACGTCCCCTGGACGGAACCGGAGGGGAAAGCCGTACGCTGTCGGCCATGGACCGTACGCCCGCCGCCGCGACCGCCGACGCCTTCCTCGACCAGGCCCTGCTGGAGGAGGCCGCGAAGAAGTCCGGCCTGCTCTGGGTGCGCGCCGACGGGCAGGAGCAGGCCCGGCCGCTGTGGCACGCCTGGCACGACGGCGCGGTCGTGGTGGTCGGCGACGGCGACGAGCAGCCGCTGCACGGCCTGGTCCCCGGCGCCGCGGCCGTGGTCACCGTCCGCAGCAAGGACAAGGGCGGCCGGCTCACCGGCTGGAGCGCCCGGGTCGTCGAACTCCCGCCGAACGGCGAGGCCTGGCTGGGCGCGGTCGAGGAACTCAAGGGCAAGCGGCTCAACGCCCCCGACACCGACGCCATCACCGAGCGCTGGGCCCGCGAGTGCCGGGTGCTGCGGCTGGAGCCGGCCGGCCCGCTCACCGAGCGTCCGGGCGCGATGCCGGACGGCTCGCACGCCGCCGAGCCGATGCCCTCCCCGGCCACCACCCGCCGCCCGGTCCCGGCCGGACTGCCGAAACTGCTGTTCAAGCGCCGCTGAGGGTTCACTCCGGGGACTCCTCCCGCCGCTACGGTGCCTCATCGGGCCGGGCCACGCGGTCACGGGTAGATTTGGCCGCGGGTGCGCCTCGGCGTACCGCGTACGGCGTCGAGCGAGTCGAGGGAGTTCATGGCAGGGCCAGGCACCCGGGTCTTCATCTCCCATCTGTCCGCCATCGCGGTCTTCGACCCCAACGGCGACCAGGTCGGCCGGGTCCGGGACGTGGTCGTCTCGCTGCGCCTCGGCGGGCGTCCCCCGCGCGTGCTCGGCCTGGTGGTCGAGGTGGTCGGCCGGCGCCGGATCTTCCTCCCCATGACCCGGGTGACCAGCCTGGAGTCCGGCCAGGTGCTCACCACCGGCGTGATCAACCTGCGCCGCTTCGAGCAGCGCCCGTCCGAGACCCTGGTGCTCGCCGAACTGCTGGACCGCACCGTCACCTGGTCCAAGACCGGTGAGGACGTCACCGTGCTGGACATCGGCATGGTGCAGAGCCGGCTGCGCGAGTGGGAGATCAGCAAGGTCTTCGTCCAGCTCGGCCGGGCCGGCCGGCTGCGCAAGGCCAAGGGCGAACGGCTCACGCTGGACTGGCAGGACGTCACCGGCTTCGCGCTGCCCGAACAGGACCAGGGCGCCGCCAACCTGCTCGCCACCTTCGAGCAGCTGCGCCCCGCCGACCTCGCCAGCGTGATGCACCACCTGTCCGCCAAGCGCCGCGCCGAGGTGGCCGCCGCCCTGGACGACGAGCGGCTCGCCGACGTCCTGGAGGAGCTGCCCGAGGACGACCAGGTCGAGATCATCGGCAAGCTCCAGGAGGAGCGCGCCGCCGACATCCTGGAGGCGATGGACCCGGACGACGCCGCCGACCTGCTCTCCGAGCTGCCCGGCGACGAGGCCGAACGGCTGCTCCAGCTGATGGAGCCGGACGAGGCCGCGCCGGTGCGCCGCCTGCTGACCTACGAGGAGGACACCGCCGGCGGTCTGATGACCACCGAGCCGATCGTCCTGGAACCGGACGCGACCGTCGCCGAGGCCCTGGCCCGGGTCCGGGTCAGCGACCACAAGCCGGCCCTCGCCGCGCAGGTCTTCGTCTGCCGGCCGCCGAACGAGACCCCGACCGGCCGCTACCTGGGCACCGTGCACTTCCAGCGGCTGCTGCGCGAGCCCCCGTACGTCCTGGTCGGCTCGCTGGTCGACGACGACCTGGACCCGCTGCCGCCGGACACCCCGCTGTCGCTGATCACCAGCTACCTGGCCGCCTACAACCTGGTCGCGGCGCCGGTCGTGGACGAGGCGGACCACCTGCTCGGCGCGGTGACCGTCGACGACGTGCTCGACCACCTGCTGCCGGACGACTGGCGCGACGCCGCACTGCACGCCGACGACGAGGCCCGGCACGACGACAGGGAAGGGGTGACCGGTGGACGGTGACCGCAACGGCCGGCCGGACGACTCCGCGCGCCGCCGCCTGCAGGGCGAGCTGCGGCAGCTGCGGCAGCTGCGCGAACTGCGCACCCGCGAGGGCAGCCGGGAACGGCGGGTGGAGACCGCCCCGATCACCGGCACCGGCCGCACCCGGCTCGACCAGCCGCGCACCGCGCGGCCCGGCCTGCTCTCCCTGCCCTCCTACGACCCGGAGGCGTTCGGCGTCCTGTCCGAACGGATCGCCCGCTTCCTCGGCACCGGGCGGTTCATCGTCTGGATGACCGTCGTGGTCGTCGTCTGGATAGCCTGGAACACCCTGCTGCCGGCGACCGTGCGCTTCGACGAGTACCCGTTCATCTTCCTGACCCTCGCGCTGTCCCTGCAGGCCTCGTACGCGGCCCCGCTGATCCTGCTGGCGCAGAACCGCCAGGACAACCGGGACCGGGTCAACATGGAGCAGGACCGGGCCCGCAGCGACCGCAACATCGCGGACACCGAGTACCTGACCCGCGAGGTCGCCGCCCTGCGGCACGGGCTCGGCGAGGTCGCCACCCGGGCCTTCATCAGCTCCGAGATGAGCGGCATCCGCTCCGAACTGCAGTCCCTGCTCAGGGAGATCGAGGAGCGCCGGGACGCCTCCGAGCCGCTGTGACCGGCGGCACGCTACCGACGGGTTAAGCGGTTCGCCCGGCGCCGTACCATCAAGGCATGGCCAACGAGACAGAGGTCGCGGCCGGCGTCACGGAGGAGTCCGTACGCCAGGCGCTGGCGACCGTCAACGACCCGGAGATCAACCGCCCGATCACCGAGATCGGCATGGTGAAATCGGTCGGGATCACCGAGGGCGGCGCCGTGCACGTCGCGGTCTACCTGACCGTCTCCGGCTGCCCGATGCGCGACACCATCGTCACCCGGGTCCGCGAGGCGGTCGGCAAGGTCCCCGGCGTGACCGGTGTCGAGGTCGAACTCGACGTGATGAGCGACGAGCAGCGCAAGGAACTCTCCCAGCTGCTGCGCGGCGGCGCCCCCGAGCGGGAGATCCCGTTCGCCAAGCCGGGCACGCTGACCCGCGTGTACGCCGTCGCCTCCGGCAAGGGCGGCGTCGGCAAGTCCTCGGTGACGGTCAACCTGGCGGCCGCGATGGCCGCCGACGGCCTGAAGGTCGCCGTCGTGGACGCCGACATCTACGGCCACAGCGTGCCGCGCATGCTGGGCGTCGAGGGCCGGCCGACCCAGGTCCAGGACATGATCATGCCGCCGCAGGCGAACGGCGTGAAGGTCATCTCGATCGGCATGTTCACCCCGGGCAACGCCCCGGTGGTCTGGCGCGGCCCGATGCTGCACCGCGCGCTGCAGCAGTTCCTCGCCGACGTGTACTGGGGCGACCTGGACGTGCTGCTGCTGGACCTGCCGCCCGGCACCGGCGACATCGCGATCTCGGTGGCCCAGCTGGTCCCCAACGCGGAGATCCTGATCGTCACCACCCCGCAGATGGCCGCCGCCGAGGTGGCCGAGCGGGCCGGCACCATCGCGGTGCAGACCCACCAGAAGATCGTCGGCGTGATCGAGAACATGTCCGGCATGCCGTGCCCGCACTGCGACGAGATGATCGACGTCTTCGGCACCGGCGGCGGCCAGACCGTCGCGGAGGCGCTCACCCGTACGGTCGGCGCGACCGTCCCGGTGCTCGGCTCGATCCCGATCGACGTGCGGCTGCGCGAGGGCGGCGACGACGGCCGCCCGGTCGTGCTCGCCGCGCCCGACTCCCCGGCCGGCGCCGCCCTGCGCGCGGTGGCCGGCAAGCTCGGCGGCCGCCAGCGCGGCCTGTCCGGGATGTCGCTCGGGCTGACGCCCAGGAACAAGTTCTGAGCCGTTGAACGCCCGCCGCCCCTTCGCCCCGCGAGCGGGCGGACGGGCGGCGTCGGGGGCCGGGTGGTGCCGTGTGCACCGCCCGGCCCCTTCGTCGTGCCGCGGCCCCTACGGGCGGGTGTAGGCCGCCAGGTCCGGGACCGTGGAGAAACCGACGCCGTAGGCGCTGACGCCGCGGCCGAAGGCGCCGAGCAGGACGCCGGGGGCCTCGCCGGCCAGCACCCAGCCGTACTCGGACTCGCGGTAGCGGAAGGGCTGCGGAAGGCCGTTGACCGGCAGGCTGAGGGTGGACCAGCCGGGGCCCGCCAGATCGTCGGCGAGGTCCCAGGCGAGGCTGCTCTGCTGGTCCAGCCAGTCCTGGCGCAGCGCGCGGTCCAACTGGCCGGGCCAGGTCGCGGCGAGCAGGCCGGAACCGGCCAGCCAGGCGGCCGAGGAGGCGGAGGTCGCCTCCAGCGTGCCGGTGTTGTCGGCGCTGCGGCGGCTGTCCCGGCGGGCGACGGTGACCACGGCCGCGAACTTCCGCACGTCACGCGGCTCGAACTGCTTGGCGGGCTCGTCACCGTGGCCGAGCGAGCCGTAGTCGACGCTGCCCGCGGCGCGGGTGCCGGCGCCGGCCTGCATCAGGTAACGGCGGCCGGTCCAGCCCTCGTCCAGCCCGTACCAGGGGAAGTCGGCGGACAGGTAGGGCACCAGCGGGTCCGCCGGGCCGGCCTGTCCGCCGACCACCGGGCCGCCGGCCGTGGCCGTCGCCCCTCCCGCCTGACTCGTCGCGTCCATCCCCGGGCCTCCTCAAACGCACGTTTGCCTGCCGTGGCGCGCTCCCATGGTGGCGCACCGCGGCGTTCCCGGGGGCCGTTCCTGGTCCGCGAACACGCGGAATGTGACGGACGGCTCAGCGGGAACAATCAGCACAATAGCGGCGCACGCACCACCGCCCCGCTCAGCAGGGCGGCCGGGCGGGGCGGTGGCGTGCTTCCGGGGCGTCGTGCCGGAGCGGGGATCAGGTGGCGTCGGGGTCGAACGGAGGCCGCTCGCCGGGCGCCAGCGGGGCACCTGCGGAGGCGGGCGCCGGAGCGGACTTCTCGAAGCTGACGCTGCCGCTGCGGCCGTTCACCGGCGCCGCGGGCTTGTCGTCCAGGACGGACCGGATGTCCAGCGAGTCCTTCATCCCCTTGAGGCCGAGCGGGTCCTCCTCGCCGCCCATGAGCTGCTTGCGGACGAAGGTCTTGGGGTTGAGGTCCTCGAACTCGAAGTCCTTGAACTCGGGGCCGAGCTCGGTGCGGATGTCCTCCTTCGCGTTGTCGGCGAAGGAACGGATCTTCCGGATGAAGCCCATGGTGTCCTGGATCAGCTTGGGCAGCTTGTCCGGACCGAAGATGATGATCGCCATGACGACCAGGGTCAGGATCTCCAGCCCGCCTACGTCGCTGAACACCTTTGCTCCCTAGCTCGTCGGACGACGGTCCCTACAGGGTAATGGCCACCGGCGAGTCCCCGGCCCACGCTGCGATGAAGCCGTGGTAAAGACCTGCCGGTGGCCGAGCGCGTCGGGACCGGGGTGCCAGGGCCCGTCCAGGGGGGCTCTAGCGGGTCTGCTGGCGCAGGGCGGCGACGCCGCCGGGGTAACGCTCCGGGGAGGACGGCGGGGACGCCTCACGGGTCGCGGCGACCGGGCGCCCCGGGAAGTCCACCGGGACCTGGGCGGTCATCGGGACGAGACCGCCACCGCCACCGCGACCGGTACCGGTGCCGCCGCCGGGCGGGCTGACGGTCGTGCCGTGGCGGTCCTCGCCCTGCGGGCTGAGCCCGCCGACACCGCCGAGCGTGACCGCGGCGACGGAGAAGGCGCCCGCGGCGGCGAACACCAGCCGGCGCCCGCGCGCGGAGGAGCGGACGGCGGCCGCGGACGGCTGCGGCCGGGCGGCGTGTTCGGGCGCGACTGCTTCGGGACGGGCGGAGCGCCGGCCCATCAGCGGCCGCAGCACCGCACCGCGCCCGAAGGCCCGCGGGTCGACCCCGGGCACCGGGGTGTCGGCACCGAGCGCGCCCGCGCCGAACGAGGCCCCCGCGCCGCGGCCGAAGGAGCCGCCGGTGAGCCGGCTGCCGCCGAGCGTGCCGGTGGCCGCGACCCCGCCGCCGGGTAGGTCGTCGTCGTCGTGGCGCCCGCGCCCGGGCGGCCAGTCGCCGTCCGACGGGCCGTCCTCGGGGAGGTTGCCGACGGCCATCAGCCGGGCCATCAGCGCGGAGGACGGGCCGGGCGTGCCGGTGCGGGTCAGCAGGTGCTTCACGGAGCGGCCCTCGTCGGCCTCGGCGAGGCACTGCGGACAGGTCGCCAGGTGCGCCTGGACGCGCTCGCGCGAGTCGTGGCCGAGTTCGCCGTCGAGGAAGGCGGAGAGGCGGTCGCCGAGGTGGTGCTCCTCGACCGCGGGTTCGGCGGGCCGTACGGGCAGCGCGTGCAGGGCCGTGTCGGCGGGCAGCGCCAGCGCGGGCAGCACGGGCTCACCGGGTTCGTCGGTGCCCCGACGGCCCGGCAGGCCCCAGCTCCGCCGGTTCAGGGCCCGGCCGGACGTGTCCGACCGGTCCGAGCCGGACCGGCTGGTTCCGCTCACGATCGCCTCCGTCCGCGCCCACCGGGCGCGACCGCGGCCTCCACCGCGCCGACGCCGACCGGCACCGGCTCCTCCGAGCCGCCGCGGCGCTCACGGCCGGGGGCCGAGCCGGGGGCGCGGTGCTTGAGCGCGGCACGCAGGTGCGAGCGGCCGCGGTGGATGCGGCTGCGGACGGTGCCGAGCTTGACGCCCAGCGTGGCGGCGATCTCCTCGTACGACAGGCCCTCGATGTCGCACAGCACCACGGCCGCGCGGAACTCCGGCGCGAGGGTGTCCAGGGCCTGCTGCACGTCGGCGTCGAAGTGGGTGTCGCTGAAGTGCTGGGCCGGGCTGGGCTCGCGGGAGGCGAGCCGCTCGGCCGCGTCCTCGCCGAGCGCGTCGAAGCGGATGCGCTGGCGGCGGCGGACCATGTCCAGGAAGAGGTTGGTGGTGATCCGGTGCAGCCAGCCCTCGAACGTGCCGGGGGTGTAGGTGGACAGCGAACGGAACACCCGGACGAAGACCTCCTGGGTGAGGTCCTCGGCGTCGTGCTGGTTGCCCGTCAGACGGTAGGCGAGCCGGTAGACGCGGGCGCTGTGCGCCTCGACGATCTCCTCCCAGGTGGGCGGAGTCCAGGTCTGCGCGTCGGGGCCCTCGGCGAACGTGGCGAGGGCGGGGGCCTCGGTGGTACCCGCGGCCGGCGTCGCGGCGGCGGGCTGGTCCAGGTCGGAGTGCGCAGACTGGTTCATCACGGGCTTCGGCGTACGGGCTGACGCGGTGCCGCGGGAGTGCCGCCGCACGGGGACGTCGCCCTCGGCCACACCTCCTCGGTCGGCTCTTCTGCCCAGCAGGGCCACCACCATATCCACCTCACCCGTCAAGCCCGGATAAAAGTGCCCGGGAGGTCTCCCGCACCCGGTCCGTCATGACAACGGCCCGCCGCCGTACGCGGTTCCCGGTCGGCCAGTAATCTGTGGCAGGAAATATCGACATCCCCCGGCACCGGGCCGCCACCCGGGGCTCCGAAAGAGGCAGCCATCAGCGAGTTCGGGCCCGCGCGCGCGGCCCTCGCCGACACCTACGTGGGCGAGGACGCGGTGCTGACCTACGCCCGGGCGCAGTCCGCGCGAACCGGCATACGCGCGATCGGGCCGAGCGGCGGGGCCTGCCTGCGGCTGCTGGCGGCCGCGCTGGACGCCAAGGCCGTGGCCGAGATCGGCACCGGCACCGGGGTCTCCGGGGTCTACCTGCTGCGCGGGATGCGGCCGGACGGCGTCCTCACCACGGTGGACTCGGAGCCGGTGCGCCAGCAGCTGGCCCGCGAGGCGTACCAGGCGGCCGGGTTCGCGGCCAACCGTTCCCGGTTCATACCGGGCCGGGCGCTGGAGGTGCTGCCCCGGCTCGCCGACGGCCAGTACGACCTGGTGTTCTGCGACGGCGACCCGGCCGAGTCCCGCGAGTACCTGCTGGAGTCGCTGCGGCTGCTGCGGCCGGGCGGGATGGTCTGCTTCGAGGGGGTCTTCCAGGAGGGCCGGCTGGCCGAACCGGAACTGCAGGACCCGCAGACCGGCGCGGTGCGGGACCTGGTCCGCGACGTCCGGGAGAGCGAGGCCCTGCTGCCGGCCCTGCTGCCGGTCTCCGACGGGCTGCTCTGCGCCGTCAAGCGCTAGTCGGACGCCGGAACCCGTCCCCGGACCTCCCGCGGGGCGGCCCCGGGGCACCGGCGGGCGGGGCCGGGAGGGCCCGCCGGAAAACGCGCGGACCCGGGCCGACGTGACGTCGTACCCGGGCCCGGCAGCGCATCTCCAGGAGATGGCGAGCACCCGCTGCGGTCAGCCGCAGGCCTTCTTCAGGGCCTCGCCGAGGGCGTCGGCCTCGTCAGGCGTGAGCTCCACCACGAGGCGTCCGCCGCCTTCGAGCGGAACGCGCATGATGATGCCCCGCCCCTCTTTGGTGACTTCGAGCGGGCCGTCACCCGTCCGCGGCTTCATGGCCGCCATGCTCGTTCCCCTTCCTGCAACCGCCAGCTACGCACCGGCAGTCCGTCCACCGCCGGTATCGAACGCATTGATCGGAAGCCATTATCCCGCATGCCACGGGCTGATGACCAACATCACTCTCGGTGCAACCTCGGCCGGACCGCCCCCAACCACCGCAATTCACGTCATAAGCCCTGGCGTGGCGACGGTGTGGACGGCACCGGAAGGTGCGATACCTCACACTCCCCAGGCCACCTCGTGCTCCGGCATCCTGGCACACGACACCGACACCACGACGATCACCCGGGGAGCCCTCGCCCATGTCCGATTCCGTGCTGTACGAGCTGGACGGCGGCCTGGCCGTCATCACCATCAACCGACCCGAGGCGATGAACGCCCTCGACGTCGCCACCAAGGTCGCGCTGCGCGACACCGTGGTCGCCGCGGCCGCGGACCCCGCGGTCCGGGCCGTGCTGCTGACCGGAGCGGGCGAACGCGCGTTCTGCGTCGGGCAGGACCTGAACGAGCACCTGGCGCAGCTGAAGCTGGCCGAGGAGACCGGGGAGGGCGCGCTGCGGACCGTCGCCGAGCACTACAACCCGCTGACCCGGGCGCTGGCCGGGATGCGCAAGCCGACCGTCGCCGCGGTCGGCGGGGTGGCGGCCGGAGCGGGCGCCTCGCTCGCCTTCGCCTGCGACTTCCGGATCGTGTCCGACCGGGCCGGCTTCAACACCGCCTTCGCCGGCATCGGCCTGACCGCCGACTCCGGCGCGTCCTGGACGCTGCCCCGGCTGGTCGGGCACGCCAAGGCGACCGAACTGCTGATGCTGCCCCGGACGGTCAAGGCCGCCGAGGCGATGGAGCTGGGCCTGGCGACCAAGGTGGTCCCCGCCGAGGAACTCGCCGCCACCGCGCGGGTCTTCGCCCGTGAGCTGGCCGAGGGCCCGACGGTCGCGTACGGCGCCATCAAGGCCTCGCTCGCCTACGGCGCCTCGCACTCGCTGGACGAACTCCTCGACAAGGAGGACGAGCTGCAGACGCTGGCCGGCGCGAGCGAGGACCACCGGATCGCGGTGCGCGCCTTCATCGCCAAGGAGAAGCCGAAGTACGTCGGCCGCTAGGGCTGACAGAGCCCAGGAGGCCTGCTCAGCCCTTCACCCCGGTGCGGACGTGGCAGTCCGCCAGGTGGTCGTCCACCAGGCCGCAGGCCTGCATCAGGGCGTAGGCGGTGGTCGGGCCGACGAAGCGGAAGCCCGCCTTCTTCAACGCCTTCGCCAGTGCCGTCGACTCGGGCGTGACGGCCGGCACCTCGCTCATCCGGCGGGGGGCCGGCCGGCCCGGCTCCGGGGCGAACCCCCAGATCAGCGCGTCGAGGCCGCCCTCCAGGTCGCGGGCGACCCGCGCGTTGGCGACCGCCGCCTCGATCTTGGCCCGGTTGCGGATGATGCCGGTGTCGGCGAGCAGCCGCTCCTTGTCGGCCTCGCCGAACTCGGCGACCTTGCCGATCTCGAAGCCCGCGAACGCGGCGCGGAAGCCCTCGCGGCGGCGCAGGATCGTCAGCCAGGACAGGCCGGACTGGAAGGCCTCCAGGCAGACCCGCTCGAACAGCGCGTCGTCGCCGTGGACCGGTCGGCCCCACTCGGTGTCGTGGTAGACCCGGTAGTCGTCGGTGGAGTCGCCCCAGGCGCAGCGGCGCAGCCCGTCCTGACCGAGCACCGCGCCGTCGGCCGGGGAGGTCACTGGTCCTTCACCGGCTTCGCGTCCTCGGGCGCCCGGGCCGGCGTCTCGGCCTGCCGCTCGGCCGACGGCTCGGCCGACGGCTCGGCCGACGGCTTGGTGAGGGCGACGGCCGGCTCGACGACGCGGGCGAACTGCTCCAGGCCGGGCAGCGGTTCGGCCGCCGGGTCGGGGGCGTTGGTCGCCTCGACCGTGCCGCGCAGGTGGGCGGCGGCCTCCAGCTCGGCGATCCGCGCGTCGCGGTAGGCGAGTTCGGCGCCGAGGCGGTCCAGGACGTCGTCCACCTCGTCCATCCGGTAGCCGCGCAGCGCCATCGGCAGGCGCAGTTCGTCCACGTCGGCTTTGCCCAGCGGCCGGTCCTGCGGGAGCCGTGCGGAGATGCGGTCCGGAACCGCCTCCGGCATCGAGCCGCCCCCGCCGAGCGCCACCAGGGCGGCGCCGCCGACCACCACGGCCATGGCGACCACGATCACCCAGAACACGAGCTGTCCTCCCGAACTCCCGGTCGGCCTTCGTCGAGGTTCCAGGGAACCAGACTGATCATGACAGCATGGTCCCTCAGTGAGGCCGGGGGCCATCATCGCACCCGCAGGAGCTCTGGAGGAGACATCGGTGGCACTGCGCCTGGGACCGCGGGAATTCGGTGACGACGAACTGGTGATCATGGCGATCGTCAACCGGACGCCGGACTCGTTCTTCGACAAGGGCGCCACCTTCGCCGACCCGGCCGCGTTCGCCGCCGCCGACCGCGCGGTGGCCGAGGGCGCCGCGATCCTGGACATCGGCGGGGTCAAGGCCGGACCGGGCGACGAGGTCACGGTCGAGGAGGAGCTGCGGCGCACCGTGCCCTTCGTGGCCGAGCTGCGCAAGCGCCACCCCGACGTGGTGATCAGCGTGGACACCTGGCGGCACGAGGTCGGCGAGGCGGTCTGCGAGGCCGGCGCGGACCTGCTGAACGACGCCTGGGGCGGGGTGGACCCGGAGCTCGCCGAGGTGGCCGCCCGCCACGACGTCGGGCTGGTCTGCACCCACGCGGGCGGCGCCGAGCCGCGCACCCGCCCGCACCGGGCCGGGTACGAGGACGTGATGGCGGACATCCTGCGGGTGACCGTGGGGCTGGCCGAGCGCGCGGTGGAACTGGGCGTGCGGCGGGACGCGGTGATCATCGACCCGGGGCACGACTTCGGCAAGAACACCCGGCACTCGCTGGAGGCCACCCGGCGGCTGCCGGAGATGACCGCGACCGGCTTCCCGGTGCTGGTCTCGCTCTCCAACAAGGACTTCGTCGGCGAGACCCTGGACAAGCCGGTGGACGAGCGGCTGCTCGGCACCCTGGCGACCACGGCGGTCTCGGCCTGGCTGGGCGCGCGGGTCTACCGGGTGCACCAGGTCGCGGAGACCCGCCAGGTGCTGGACATGGTCGCCTCGATCCGGGGCACCCGCCCCCCGGCGGTCGCCCGCCGGGGGCTGGCCTAGGCCCCGGCCCGTACCGGTGCCGGTGCCGGTGCCGGGCGGCCCGGGCTAGATCTCGTTCGCCGGCCGGCGGGCGTCGGCGAGGATCTTCATGACCTCGTCGACCTCGTCGGTGATGTGGAACAGCTCCAGGTCGTGCGGGGCCGCCTTGCCCTGCGCGACGAGGGTGTTCTTCAGCCACTCGAAGAGGCCGCCCCAGTACGCGGTGCCGTAGAGGATCACCGGGAAGCGGGTGACCTTCTTCGTCTGCACCAGGGTGAGCGCCTCGAACAGCTCGTCCAGGGTGCCGAGGCCGCCGGGCAGGACGACGAAGCCCTGCGCGTACTTCACGAACATCGTCTTGCGGACGAAGAAGTAACGGAAGTTCAGCCCGAGGTCGACGTACTCGTTGAGGCCCTGCTCGAAGGGGAGCTCGATGCCGAGGCCGACGCTGAGGCCGCCCGCTTCGGAGGCGCCGCGGTTGGCGGCTTCCATCGCACCGGGGCCGCCGCCGGTGATCACCGCGTAGCCGGCCTCGGCGAGGGCCCGGCCGATGGCCATGCCGGCCTCGTACTCGGGTGAGTCGGCCGGGGTCCGGGCGGAGCCGAAGACGCTGATCGCGGGCGGGAGTTCGGCGAGGGCGCCGAAGCCCTCGACGAACTCGGAGGTGATCCGCAGCACCCGCCACGGGTCGGTGTGCAGCCAGTCGGTGGGGCCGGTGGTGTCCAGCAGGCGCTGGTCCGTGGTGCTCGTGCCGACCTGGTCCCGGCGCACCAGCACCGGGCCCTTCTGCTTCTCGGGCCAGGCCTTCTTCTTCTTCGGCACGCCGACCTGCTCGGGTCCGTGCCCGTACTGCTTCTCGTCTCCTGTGCCTGTCATGACGAAACCCTACGCCCGCCTTCCCCCGTTTTCAGGCAACGGGGGAAGGTCGGTTGGGCAACCGGAAGATGGCGTTCGACCGTTGATCGGATCAGCTGTCCCGGGGCCGGGGACTCAGTCGGTCAGCCAGGCGCGCAGCCGCTCCTCGGTCTCGGCGATGGCGCTCAGCGAGCAGTGCTCCTCCCGCTTGTGCGCGAGGTTCGGGTCGCCGGGGCCGTAGTTGACCGCCGGGACGCCCAACGCGCTGAAGCGCGCGACGTCCGTCCAGCCGAACTTGGCCCGGGCCTGGCCGCCGGTGGCCGCCAGGAAGGCCTGCGCGGCCGGCTGGGAGAGCCCGGGGAGGGCGCCCGGGGCGAAGTCCGTGACGGTCAGCTCGAAGCCGTCGAAGACCTCCCGCACGTGCTTCTCCGCGTCCGCCTCGCTGCGGTCCGGCGCGTAGCGGAAGTTGACCGTGACGACGCACTCGTCCGGGATGACGTTGCCGGCCACGCCGCCGTCGATCCGGACCGCGTTCAGGCCTTCGCGGTACTCCAGTCCGTCGATCTCCACCCGGCGCGGCCGGTAGTCCGCGAGCCGGGTGAGCACCTCGGCGGCCCGGTGGATGGCGTTGTCGCCGAGCCAGCTGCGGGCCGCGTGGGCACGCACGCCGGTGAGCCGGACCTGCGCCCGCAGGGTGCCCTGGCAACCGCCCTCGACCATGGCGCCGCTGGGCTCCATCAGCACCGCGAAGTCGGCGGCCAGCCACTCCGGGCGGTCCTTGGCGAGGTGGCCGAGGCCGTTGCGGTGGGCCTCCACCTCCTCGCAGTCGTAGAACACGAAGGTGAGGTCGCGGTTGGGCTCGGGCAGGGTGGCCGCGAGCCGCAGCTGGACGGCCACGCCGGACTTCATGTCCGAGGTGCCGCAGCCGTACAGCAGGTCGCCCTCGACGTAGGAGGGCAGGTTGTCGGCGATCGGCACCGTGTCGAGGTGGCCGGCCAGCAGGACCCGCTCGGCGCGGCCCAGGTTCGTCCGGGCGACCACGTTGTTGCCGTACCGGTCCACGGTGAGGTGCGGGCAGCCGCGCAGCGCGGCCTCCACGGCGTCGGCGAGCGCCTGCTCGTCGCCGCTCACCGAGGGGAAGTCGACGAGCCGGGCGGTCAGCGCGCCGCCGTCGAGAGTGAGGTCCAGGGGCGTCGGGTCGAGGCTGCTCATGGCGCCAGCCTAGTCCGCGGGCCGGATGCCCTCCGTGGTCGCCCTGTGACACGGATCGGCTTCGGTTCGGCAACCGGGGGGCGCCGCACATCCGTCCGAGTGGGTACGGTGTCGGATCAAGGACCAGGTGCGAGAGGGGCGACGGTGGCCAGGAGAAGGAGCAGCGCGGAGCCGGGCGACGAGGCGGCGCCCGCCCGCCGCCGCGGGCCGTTGCGCGCGCTGCTGATGGTGATCGTCGGGTTGCTCGGCCTCGCGCTGGTCGCGGGCCTTGCCGTGGTGGGCATCTGGTGGTTCGGCTTCAAGCCGGGCGAGTCCGAGGGCTGCACGGTGAAGACCGCGGCCGGCAACGGCACCCTGGAGCTGCCGCAGGCCGCGAACGCCGCGACGATCGCCGCGGTGGCGCGTTCGCGCGGGCTGCCGGACCGGGCCACCGCGATCTCGCTGGCGACCGCCATGCAGGAGTCCAAGCTGCGCAACCTCGCGGGCGGCGACCGGGACTCGATCGGCCTGTTCCAGCAGCGGCCCTCGATGGGCTGGGGCACCCCGGACCAGATCGCGGACCCGGTGTACGCGACCAACAAGTTCCTGGACGGCCTGGTCAAGGTCCCGGGCTACACCCGGCTGCCGCTGACCGACGCCGCGCAGGCGGTGCAGAAGAGCGGCTACCCGCAGGCGTACGCCAAGCACGAGACCAAGGCGACCCTGCTCACCTCGGCGCTGGCCGGCCGGGAGCCCGCCTCGTTCTCCTGCATCGTGCACGACTACGCCAAGCCGGACCCGCAGGACTCCTCCTCCCCCACCGCGGGCGCCACCGCCACGGCCACCCCGGCCGCGGCGCCGGACCGCGCCCAGGTGCTGTCCGACCGGGTGCGCCGGGAGTTCGGCCGCACGGTCACCCCGGCCACCGGCTACGCCTCGACCATCAAGGGTGCCGAGAACGCGGTGTCGCTGACCCCGGACCCGGCCACCGCCGCGCTGACGTCCTCCGCGGACGGCACGGCCGACGGCGGGGTGAGCGCGGAGCGCGCCAGCGGCTGGGAGGTGGCCCACTGGGCGGTCGCCCAGGCCCAGCAGCTGGGCATCGCGACGGTCGCCTACGACGGGAAGATCTGGCGCAAGACCACGTCGGACGACGGCTGGCAGCCGCAGACCTCGGGCACCTCGACCAAGCTCGTCCAGGTCACCCTGGCACCGGCCGGCAAGGGCTGACGAACAGGCGTACGGGTTGCCGCCGGACGGGTGATTCCGGTCAACCCCGGTGGACCCGGGCCCCGTTCCGTCACCCCCGGGCGGAGAACCGTCACTTCCCTTGGCCCGGGCCGGTTCGGCGACGCCCGGCGGGGCCCGGCGGGCGCCGCCGCTGCGGTCCTACGATCCGATGGTCGGTCAGACACTTTCCTTGCACGGGCCGAAACCTTCTGGCTTCTCAAGCGGTAACAACGTCGTCCGCCCGGTCGTTCACGCCCGGTCCCACGGGCGGACGGGACGGAACCAGACCCCTTCGAGGAGCCCCATGTCTCACCCCCTCACGCGCCGGATCGCTCAGGCCGCGCTCGTCGTGGCCGCCGGAGCGACCCCGCTGGTCGCGGCCGGCTCCGCGTCCGCCCTGGGCGGGGACGCCCTGCTGCCCAAGAGCGACCTCGCGGCGCCGCTGGGCCAGCTGACCAACACCGACACCGGCTCCACCCTGCAGCACACCACCCACCAGCTGGGCCAGGCCGCCGGCACCACCGGCGCGGCCACCGTCGCCGCGGGCGTGCCGGCCTCCGCCGACGCCGCCGGCAACATCGTCGCCCACCAGCTCCCCGAGGCGAACGAGAAGGCCAGCTCGCTGACCGCACCGGTCGACCAGACCGCCGCCACCACCGGACAGCTCTCCGCCGTCACCCCGAAGGTCGCCTCGGCACTGGCCGGCAAGCTCGGCGAGGCCGTCACCGGCAAGGGCGCGGCCACCCGCAGCGCCGACGCCGGCGCCGGCCCGGTCGGCGGGCTCGCCCAGGCGGGCTCCCTCGCCCACGCCCTGCCGGGTGCCGGTCAGCTCTCCGGTGCCGTCCCCGGCACCAACACCGTGACCGACGCGCTGCCGCTGGGCTCAGTGGAGCGCGCGCTGCCGCTCGAATCGGTCCAGCACGCCGTGCCCGGCGGCCTGCCCGGCGCCGACGTGCTCGGCCTGGCCGAGCACGGTTCGGCCAACCGCCTCGGCGGCGCCGACCTCGGGCCGAACAACCCGCTGTCCGGCCTCACCGGCGCGCTCGGCCCGATCGGCGGCCTGCTGGGCGGCGTGAACGGCGGCAGCATCAGCGGCCTGCCGCTGTAGTCCGCTTGCGGTGATCCGCACGTCCACGTGCCGAAGGGCCGGTGCTCCTCCTGAAACCCACGGTTCCAGGA
>NZ_JBHWCL010000130.1:0-28764 GCF_042735125.1 Kitasatospora sp. NPDC059599
GCCTCCGGGAGGGTGCCCCGGAGGCCCCGGGCCTCAGGAGGAGGTGCGGCGGCGGCGGGAGTAGACCACCGCGCCCGCGCCGGCGGCCAGCAGGACCGTGCCGGCGCCCGCGTACAGCAGGGTGCCGTCGCTACCGGTGCTGGCCAGCTTCTTGCCGTCCGGGGCGCCCGGGATCGGGGTGGGGACGCTGACCTTGGTGGGCACGGGGATCGGCTGGGCCGGGTTGACCGGGGTGTCGGTGGTGGGCTTGTGCACCGGCACGGTGGCGGTCGGCGGGGTCGACGGGCCCTCGCTCGGGACCTCGGTGGGGGCGCCGGTCGGCGCACCGGTCGCCGGGGCGGTGGCCACCGGGGTGGTCGGCGTCGCGGACGGGGTCCCGGACGGCTTCGCGGTGGCGCTCGGCGTGGCCGGGGGCGTCACCGGCGGAGTGACCGGAGGCGTCACGACCGGGGTCGACGGGCTGTGCGACGGGGTGGTCGGCACCGAGGTCGGGCTGCTCGACGGGGTCTTGGTCGGGGTCGGCGTCACGGTCGGCGAGGGCTTGCCGGTCGGAGCCGGGGTCTCGCCACCGCAGTCGACCTTGAAGACCTTCTGCTTGGGGTTGTCGAGCTTGGTGTCCTTCGGCAGCTCGCCGTCGACCAGCTCGACGGACTGCCAGTACAGCTTGTAGTGGCCGTCGGGCAGGTGGATGTCCTCGGTGCGGACGTGGCCGTGGCCGTCGACCGGGAGGTCGCCGTACGCGACGAGCTTCTCCTGGGGGCCGCCACCGACGGTGGTGATCGCCCAGATCACGTCCTGGTCGGCGTCGAAGCCGAAGGAGTCCAGGTAGAAGGTGCAGACCTTGGGCTCGTTGCGGACGTCCTCCTGGCCGGTGGCGGCGTCGTGGATCTTGACGGTGCCGTTGTTGCCGGGGGCGCCGCCCTTGCCGCCGCCACCGGCGACGGCGTGCGCGGCCGCGGGCGCGAGGAGGATCAGGGCGGCGGCGGTCGGGACGGCCACCAGGGAGCGCGCGGCGGTGGAGCGGATGTGCATGGCGGTTCCATCGGGTACGGCAGGCCGGGACGAGCCTGCGCAGTGGGAGGGAGCCTCTGGTCGGCCGTTTCGGCGGGAGCCGGTGCCGTACGACGGGAGAGGCACAAAAGTTCCCGCAGAGAGAAACGTGACGCAAGGGAGGTTTGGCTGAAATGCCCTGCTGTGTACGGTTGATCCACGTAGTTCGTTACAACGATCCGATCACCCGGTTGTCATGGTTTCGTGTGCACTCCAGCCGGTGCGACCTCCGGTGACGGTCAACTCCGGGCCCCGCCCCGGTGGGTGAAACCACCGCGCCGAGGTGGCCGGTATTGACCGGTCCCCGGGCACGGCCTGCGTGTCGGGGCGGCGGGCGGGGGCCAGGTTTCTCTATCGTCCGTCTGGAACCGCCCAGTCCGCCGATTCCGCTGCCTGCGCAGCCGACCCGACCCGTGGGAGAGTGCGATGCCCGGCCCAGAGCAGACCGCCGAGGAGAGCGCCGACGTCATCGTGGTCGGTGCCGGCCCGGCCGGTTCCACCGCCGCCGCCCACCTCGCCCGGACCGGCCTGGACGTCCTGCTGCTGGAGAAGTCCGCCTTCCCGCGCGAGAAGGTCTGCGGCGACGGCCTCACCCCGCGCGCCGTCAAGCAGCTGACCGACCTCGGCATCGACGTCTCCGAAGAGGCCGGCTGGCTGCACAACCGGGGCCTGCGACTGGTCTCCGGGCGGCGCTCCCTGGAGTTCGACTGGCCCGAGCTCTCCGCCTTCCCCGGCTACGGACTGGTCCGCCGCCGCGCCGACTTCGACGAACTGCTCGCGCGCAAGGCCGCCGCGTCCGGCGCCCGGGTGGTCGAACGCGCCAACGTGGCCGGCCCCGTGGTGGACGAACGGACCGGCCGGATCACCGGCGTCACCGCCAAGCTGGGTGAGGAACGCCTGCCCGTCACCTACCGGGCCCCGGTCGTGGTCGCCGCCGACGGCAACTCCACCCGGCTGTCCGTCGCCATGAAGCGCTACCGCCGCACCGACCGCGCGATGGGCGTCGCCTACCGGACCTACTTCCACACCCCGCGCCACGAGGACCGCTACCTGGAGGCCTGGCTCGACCTGCGCGACCCCGACGACCCGGCCCGGCGCCTGCTGCCCGGCTACGCCTGGGTGTTCGGCATGGGCGACGGCACCGCCAACGTCGGCCTCGGCGTCCTCGACACCGCCAAGACCGACGTGGACTGGCGGGAACTGCTGCGCCGCTGGTGCGAGGACCTGCCGCCCGCGTACGGCTACACCCCCGACGGCGTCACCGAGCCGATCCGCGGCGCCGCCCTCCCGATGGGCCTCAACCGCCGGCCCCACTACGCGGACGGCCTGCTGCTCGTCGGCGACGCGGGCGGCACGGTCAGCCCCGGCACCGGCGAGGGCATCGCCTACGCGATGGAATCCGGCCGCTTCGCCGCCGAGACCGTCGTCCAGGCGCTCGCCCGCCGCACCGACCGCGGCCGCGAACTCGCCCTGCGCGCCTACCCGCAGGCCCTGCGGTCCGCCTACGCCGGCTACTTCGCCCTCGGCCGGCTGGCCGCCGACCTGCTCGGCCGCCCCAGGCTGCTCGGCACCGCGGGGGCCGCCGGACTCGGCCACCCGGCCTTGCTGAAGGTGGCGTTCCGGCTCATGGTCAACCTGACCGAGCCCAACTCCAACGACGCCCTCGACCGGCTGCTCCACCTGCTCGGGCGGGTCGCGCCGGGGAAGTGAGCGCCGGGGAGGCGAGCGCCGGGGCGGTGAGCGCCGGGGCGGTGAGCGCCGCACCCCGGGTCCGCCGGGCCGCCCCGGAACAGGATGACGGACGATCCGACGATCCGACCGCCCGGTGCAGAACCGGCCACGAAGGGCACGCGAACCGCCCCTCCGGTCACCAGACGTCGCCGTCGCGCCAGTCGCAGGCCAGCCGGCCGTCGAGGTCCAGCGGCGCCGAACCCGGCAGGACGAACACCGCGCCCTCCTCGTCCGGAGTCGGCCGCAGGCCGCCCGGGGTGATCGCGCAGAGCGGCCCGCGCCACGGCTGCCAGCCGCGCCGCCGGTAGAAGGGGACCGCCTCGTCCGACGAGCCCAGCACCCCCACCTCGTAGGCGCCCCGGACCACCCGCTCCACCGCGTCCATCAACGCACCGCCGTGCCCCCGCCCCCGGCGGTCCGCCCGCACCCCGACGCCCTCCACGTACCCGGCCCGCAGCGCCCGGTCGCCGTGCAGCATCCGCCGCTGGACGACCGACGCGTGCCCGATCAACACCCCGTCCTCGATCAGCAGCGCGTGCACCCCGCCCAGCGCGTGCTCCCAGTCCCCGACGGTCATGTCGCCCTCGAAGACCCCGATCAGCAACTCCCGCGCCTCCGTCAGCACGGCGTGCTCCAACTCGGCCGTGTGGGCCGTCAGCAGCTCGATCACGGGCCGATCCTCGCACCCGGACGGCCCGCTCGAAACCCGGATAAACCGCTGGCGGGAGCGGGGGCGCGGGGGATAGGAAGACCGGGTGACCACCATCAGCGACTCCCCCACCGACGGGCGCGTCTTCCGCCCCGCCGTCCTCGACCTCGGCGACGCCCTGCTCCGACCCTGGGGACGCGGCCTCGACGTGCCCGGCGGCGTCGTCCCCGCACTCGTCGCCGCGTCGACGGACCCGGACATCGCCCGCTGGAACCCGCTCTCCAGTGCCGACCAGGCCGCCGCCGAGGCCTACCTCGACCGCTGCGACGCCCACTGGGCCGACGGCACCATGGCCGCCTTCGCCGTCACCGACGCCGCCCGCGGCACCCTCCTCGGCAACGCCTTCCTGCGCTGGAACAACCAGGCCGACGGCATCGCCATGGTCGGCTACTGGCTGCTCGCCGCCGCCCGCGGCCGCGGCCTGGCCACCCGCGCGGCCACCGCCGTCACCCGCTGGGCCGTCGAGACCGCCGACGCCCGCCGCATCGAGCTCTTCCACGCCGTCGGCAACGACCGCTCCTGCCGGGTCGCCGAACGCGCCGGATTCCCGTACGAGGGCACCCTGCGCGCCTCCTGGCGCTTCGACGGCCGCGACTACCAGGACGAACACCTGCACGCCCGACTGGCCTCGGACCCGGATCCGGACCTCGGCTGACCCGGAGGGCCGGCGGGGCCTGCGATCGCCGGTGCTCCAGCGGCTTCTGGCGGAACGTGAGGAACGGGCGATGGCGATCCGGCACCACCACGGCGAGGTCAACGGGATACGGATGCACTGGGTCTCCGCGGGGCCGGGGACCCGGTGGTCCTGCTCCACGGCCGGCCGCAGACCTGGTACGAGTGGCGCCACCTGATCCCGGTGCCGGCGCGGGAGCACCCGGTGATCGCCCCCGACCTGCGCGGTTGGGGGGAGACCGAGCGCCCCGCGGTGCGTTCCGGCTGCGAGTGCCACGTCAACACCTGGGTCAGCGCCGGACAGGTCCGCAAAGCGGCCCGGCGGCCGCTCGACATCCCGGTCCCGGCCGTCGCCGGGGAGCACTCCCCGGGGCAGCACATGATCGACTTCGTTCGCCGCCTCGCCCCGGAGGCTCAGGGGGTCGTCCTGCCGGGCTGCGGTCACCTCGTCCCCGAGGAACGCCCCGCCGAGCTCGCCCGGCTCGTCACCGACTTCCTGGCGGGTGCACCCGGGACGGAGTGAGCCCGGGAAGGAGTGAACCCGGTACCGCCGTCGGCCCCGGGCAGCACGGGGCCGGGCCTCCCGGTCCGGCAGGCAGCGCGCCTCGCGGGGGAGCGGCCTAACCTGGAAGGGCGCGTACGGTGCGTGGCCTTCCAACGGAAGCGGTGGCCATGACGGTGATCTCGGCGGCTCTCTTCGGAACCGACTGGCGGCCCGCGCTGCCGGGTGGGGCCGAGCTGCTGCGCGAGTGCGCGGCCCGGGGCTGGACGGTCGTGCTGACCGGGCCCGGTCCCGCCGGGGCCCCTGCCCTGACCGTGGCCGATCCCGGGGGCGATCCGGTGCGTGCCGCGCTCGAACTGGTCGACGGCGGGTCCTCGCACGCGGTGGCCGTCGCCGGGAGCGTGCGCGAGGTACGGGCGGCGCGCCGGGCCGGGGTGCCCTGCGTCGCCCTGGAGGCCGGCGGGGACGCCGGCCCGGAGCTGCGGGCGGCGGGTGCGGTCGAGGTCCACCGCGACGCGGCCGCGCTGCTGCGCGTCCTGGACGACAGCCTGCTCGCCCGTCCCCGGGCCTTCGGACCCGTGGGCGCCGGAACAGGTGGTCCCCGGAACGGTTAGCGCCGGCCCGCGCCGGGCAACCCGCCGGGTGCGAGCACGTCACCGGAAGTGTCGGAGGTGACCGAGATGGACGGTCCCGCATTGAGCGGATGGGAGCGGCGGCTCCTCGAGGAGATCGAGTCCGATCTGCGCCAGGACGCCAAGCTCGACCGGAGGCTGAGCACCATGGGTGCGAAGCGGCCCAGCCGGGTCCGGCGCGTGCTCGGTGCGGTCGGGCGCCGGGTCACGGCGGGGGTGGTGCTGACGACCCTGGTGATGACGGCGATCTGCCTCGGCGTGGGCGCGCGGACCCCGACCCCGGCCGTGCTGGCCGCGTTGGGGGTGGTCTGGGCGGCCACCGTGGCGGCCGCGGTCGCGACCTCGGAACTGTTGCGCCGCCGCAGCGCCTCCCGGTCCGGCCGGGCGGAGGCCGCGGAGCTGGAGGAGCCCCGTGAACGCCGTGAACGGCGGCCCTGGGACCGGCCGGAGGCGTGACGCGATGAGGACGGACGTGAGGCGAACGGACGTGAGGCGATGAGCACCGACCTGTGGGAGCACCGACCGGGCTCCCACCCCGCCGCCGACCTCGGCCTGGTCGGGTACGAGGTGCAGGCCACCGACGGCCCGGTCGGCCGGGTCGAGCAGGACGGCGGGGACCACCTGCTGGTCGACGCCGAGCCCTGGGTACCGGGCACCCGGGTGATCGTCCCGGTGGGCCTGGTCGCCCGGGTCGACCACCTCGAACGCGCCGCCCACCTCGACTGCCCGCGGGCCAGACTCAGCTCCGCCCCGCCCGCCGCGGTCGACCTGACCGCGCCCCGTCCGCGCTGAGCGGCCGACCCGTGCCCTGGCCGTCCACCACGCTCACCGGCCGGACGATCGCCTTCCTGGTCGCGCCGTACGGTGTCGAGCAGTCCGAACTGACCTCCCCCTGGCAGGCGGTCGCCGAGTCCGGCGGCACGCCGCGCCTGCTGTCCACCGCCGAGGGGCGGATCCAGGCCGTCCGGCACCACGCCCCGGGCGACACCTTCGCCGTGGACGCCCCGGTCGCCGGAGCGGACCCGGCGGACTATGACGGCCTGGTCCTGCCCGGCGGCGTCGCCAACCCGGACCACCTGCGGCTGGACCGGTCGGCGGTCGCCTTCGTGCACGCCTGCTGCCTGGCCGGCCGGCCGGTCGCGGCGATCTGCCACGCCGCCTGGACCCTCATCGAGGCCGACGCTGTCCGCGGCCGCACCCTCACCTCCTGGCCCAGCCTGCGCACCGACCTGGTCAACGCCGGCGCCCACTGGGTCGACGAGCCGGTTCACGTCTGCCACGAGGGCCCCGGCCCGCTCGTCACCAGCCGCAAGCCGGGCGACCTGCCGCTCTTCGAGGACGCGTTCGTGACGGAGTTCGCCCACGCGTGGGCGAAGCGGCGGAGGTAGGGCGGGGCGCTGCGGCGTGGCGGAGGTAGGCCCGGGCGTTTCGGCGCGGGCTGCGCCCCGGACGGCCTCGGGCCGGTGGGCCCCGCCGTCAGTCGCCGCGCAGGCGGACGAAGGTGGCGGTGGGCGGCCGACCGCTGAGGGTGAGTTCGGCGCGGAGGGGGCCGGTGAGGGGTCGGACCGGGCCGTGGTCGGGGTCGGTGGTGGCCGGGCCGAGGAGCGGCCGGGTCAGGTCCGCGACCTCCCGGGACTGGACGGCGGTGAGCCGGGGGGTCGTCAGGAGGACGCGGCCGTCGTCGAGTTCGAGGACCAGCGCGTGGGGACGGGCGGTCGGGCCGGTGACGGCGCGGACGGTGGCGTCCAGGGTGTCGGTGCGCCGGTACTTGACCCAGGCGCGCCCCGCGCCGCGCGGCCGGTAGGGCGAGGCGGAGGCCTTGCAGACCAGGCCCTCCACCCCGGTGTCGGCGAGCCGCTCCATCCACTCCAGCGCCTCCGTCCGGTCGGTGGTGGCCAGCACGGGCCGGATCGGCGGCGGGACGTCGGCCAGCGCGGCGAGCAGGAGCCGGCGGCGGTCGGTGAGGGGGAGCCGGCGGACGTCGCGGCCGGGCAGGGCCAGCAGGTCGAAGGCGATCAGGCCGAGTACGACGTCCGGGGCGGCGGCCCGGGCCTGCCGCGTGCGCAGCAGCTCGCCGAAGGCGAACCGGCCGTCGCGCCAGGCGACCAGTTCGGCGTCCAGCACCAGTCCCTCGGGCAGCCGGCCGACGGCGGCGGCGATCGGCGGGAACTCGGGGGCGAGGTCACGGCCGGTGCGGGACTGGAGGACCGGTGGGCGGTCACCGCGGGCGAAGGCGACGCAGCGGAAGCCGTCCAGTTTCAGCTCGTACTGCACGCCCCCGCCGCCCAGGCCGTCGGCGGGCGGTACGGCGGTGACGGCGGCGGGGCGCATCACCTCGATGGGCGGGGCGAGGACCGGGCGTGGTTGCGGTGAGCGCGGTCGCGGCGCGTCCGGCGACGTGTCCTGCCGTGCGTCCTGCGCCGCGTCCGCCGGCTTCGCCGGGCCCGGCCGGGCCGGCCGGTGCGGCGCCGTCGACGGGGCCGGCGGCAGCGGCCGGGCCCGCTCCGGGTCCAGCAGCGGGCCGAACAGGTCGCCGTGGGCGGCCAGCCGGTCGGGGACCTCGGCGAGCGTGAAGGTCAGCTCCGGCTCGCCGCCCGCCCGTTCCAGTTCGGCCCAGGACAGCGGGGTGGAGACCGTCGGCAGCGGCCGGGCCCGCAGGGTGTACGGCGCTGCGGTGGTCTTCTTGACGTTGTTCTGCGACCAGTCGATCAGCACCCGGCCCCGGCGCCGGGCCTTGGCCATGGTGTGCACCGCCAGCTCCGGGTGCTCGGCCTCCAACGCGGCGGCCAGCGCCTTCGCGTAGGCGGAGACCCGGCTGCCGGGCGTGGGCTCGATCGGGACCATCAGGTGCAGGCCCTTGGAACCGGAGGTCTTCACCCAGGCGGTGAGGCCGTCCGCGGCGAGCCGTTCGCGCAGCAGCAGCGCGACCGTCCGGCAGGTGAGGACGTCCGCGCCCTCGCCGGGGTCGAGGTCCAGGACCAGCCGGTCGGCGAGGGCGGGCGCGGCCGCGTGCCACTGCGGAACGTGCAGCTCCAGGCAGCCCAGGTTGGCGAGGGACAGCAGCGCCGCGCCGTCCTCCAGCACCACCTGGCGCAGTTCGCCGGTGTTGCTCGGGACGTCGACGGTGCGCACCCAGTCCGGGGTGCCCGGGGGCGGGTTCTTGGCGACGAAGACCTCCGCCTCGACGCCGTCCGGGCAGCGCAGGAAGGAGACGGGGCGGTCGCGCAGGTGGGGGAGCAGGGCGGTGTGGACAGCGGCGTAGTAGCGCAGCACCTCACCCTTGAGGGTGCCGGTGCGCGGGTAGTACACCTTGTCGAGGTGGGAGAGGGCGAGGGTGCGCCCGTCCACCGTCATCTGCGGCACGGTCCGTCTCCGAAGCCTCCGGTGGGTGCCCCCGCAGCCAGTCTGCCCCGGTTCGACGGCCGGCGCCCGGGGCCGACCGGTGCGTGGGGTCGGCGACCAGGTCATCGATCCAAGCCCGGTCCGGCGCCGGACCGTCCCGGTGGCCGGCTCCCCGTGGCTGACCCGCTCGTCGACCTCCGGCAGCGCCAGGCAGAGCGCCCGCAGCCGCTCCAGCCGCTCCAGCCGTTCCTCCGGGGTCCCCTGCACCCGCTCCACCGGCGTCCCCCTCACGGGCCCGGGCGCCGGGTCATCCCGCGGCCGGCCGGGGAGCGCCCGGGTAGGTGCCGAAATACCAGTGGTTGCCCTCCGGGTCGGCGGCGGCGAAGTCGCGCGAGCCGTAGTCCGTCTCGTGCACGGCGGTGGTGATCCGGGCACCCGCGGCCACCGCGCGGGCGTGCACGGCGTCCGGGTCGGCGGTGACCACGTAGGCGGTGAAGCCCCCCGGCTTGCCCGCCCAGAGCTCGGCGCCCTCCGGCGACTCGCGGTCGGAACCGAGCATCACGCCGCCGCCCTCGGGCCAGGCCAGTTCGGCGTGGGCGACGAAATCACCCTCGCCGTAGGCGACGACCTCCCGGAACCCGAAGGCCTCGACGAGGAAGCGGATCAGTGCCCGGGCGTCGGTGGCGCGCAGGCTGGGCCAGACCTGCGGGGCGGGGGTCTCGGTGGCGTCCATGGCTTCTCTCCTCGGATCGGGGCTCGGGACCGTGCGGATGTCCGCTACGCCTCCCACTCTGCGGCCGCACCGGCCGCCCCGCCTTGGACGTTTCGGAACCGCTCCGCCGACGGCCCCTCCGCCGCCAGCCAGGCGCTCGGCGCCGCCCCGGCCAGCGCGCGGAACTCGCGCGCCAGGTGCGCCTGGTCGAAGTACCCGCAGCGCACGGCCAGTTCCGCCAGCCGGGTCGGCGGGTCGGCGGAGGCGAGCAGGTGCCGGGCCCGGTCGAAGCGGATCACCCGGGCGGCGGCCTTCGGGCTCAGCCCGGTCTCCCGGCGGAACCGCTCCTGCAGGTGCCGGGCGCTCCAGCCGGTCTCCCGGGCCAGCGCCGCCACCGGCAGCGCACCGCCGCTGCGCCGCAGCGCCCGCCACGCCCAGCCGACCTCGGGCGGCACCTGCCCGGACGGCCGGGCGGCGCGCAGCAGCGCCCCGTCCAGCGCGGCGAACCGCTCCTCCCAGTCGCGCGCGGACCGCAGCTGCTCCTGCAGCCGCGGGCCCAGCTTTCCGAGCACCGCGTCGGCGGGCACGTCGATCCCGGCCAACTCCCCGGCGGGCAGGCCGAACAGGGCGCGGGCGGCGAGCGGGTGCACGGCGATCTGCACGCCGGACTGGGCGCCCGCGTGGGTGATCAGCGCGGGGGTGGTGTGCAGGCCGCCGAGCAGGGTCGGATAGCTGCCGGGCGGCTGCGCCGGGTCGGGGTGCTCGGCGATCACCAGCGGTTCGTCGAGGGTCAGGATGAAGGTCAGGTGGGGGGACGGCAGCCCGCGGTGGACGGCGGGCGCCAGGCCGCGTTGCCGGTAGCCGGAGTACCAGGCCACGTACGGGCGCAACGCGGTCGCGGGCCGGGCTCGGACGGCCTCGTCGACGTACCCGTCGACCGGTGCGTCGGGGACCTCGCGGAGGGGCTCCGCGTCGTGCTCGGCTGCGTCCGTGGTCACGCTCCCAGTATCGGCGGTCCCCGCGGCCGGGGGCCGGTTCGCGGCGGCGGGCCCACCGCCACCGGGGCCGCCGGCCGTCCTCCGCGCGGTCGCGGACCGGCGCGGTGTTGCTTATGGTGAGGGCGCGGTCACCCCGTTCGCGCCCCTGTCGAGCGTGTGGGGGAGCGCCGCCCGGGGGGAAGCGGGGGGAATCACCGACGAAGGAGTCCCCGTGACCACTGCCCGAGACATCATGCACACCGGCGCCCAGTGCATCGGCGCCCACCAGACGCTGGCCGAGGCCGCGAAGATGATGCGCGACAAGAACGTGGGCGCGCTGCCGATCTGCGGCGACGACCAGAAGCTGAAGGGCATCATCACCGACCGCGACATCGTGCTGCGATGTGTCGCCGAGGGCAAGGACCCGTCCTCGATGACGGCGATGGAGCTGTCCGGCCACCTGCACTGCGTGCGCGCCGACGACAGTATGGAAGCGGTGCTGCGCAAGATGGAACAGCACCAGATCCGGCGCATCCCCGTGATCGACGGCGAGCGGCTGGTGGGCATGATCAGCGAGGCCGACCTCGCAATGGGCCACCGCGACGGCCAGCGACTGACGGACCAGCAGATCATCGACTTCATGGACAGCGTCTACATGAAGCAGTGACCCGACGCGGTGACCGGGCCCGGTCGGTCTCCGACCCGGGCCCCGGCCCCGTTCGCGCGCCCGTGACCGGCCGGACCCCCGTACCGGCCGGATCCTTCGAAGGGTGCCGGACGGGGCCGCCGCGCGTCTTGTACGAATGCGCACGCGGCGCGGTCGCTCGCGCCGCTGCCGTGACGGGCGCCCCTTCCGCGTGGTGGCGTCCGCTCATGCGGCGCCCGGGTCGAGGACGGCGCTGGTGACCCGGCCCGCCACCCGGTCGGTGGGGGCGGGAAGGGCGGTGCCGCCGCGTGAGGCCAGGAACTCGCGGGGGGAGCAGCCGACCATGCCGCGGAAGCTCCGGTCCAGGTGGGACTGGTCGTAGTAGCCGCACAGGGTGGCGAGGTCGGCGCCGGTGGGGTGGTCCTCCCGGGCGGCCAGGACGCCGAGGGTGTGTTGGAGGCGGAGGATTCCGGCGGCCTGTTTGGGGGCCAGCCCCAGGTGTTCGCGGAAGCGCAGCTCCAGCCGGCGGCGGCTCCACCCGGTGCCCTCGACCAGGGCGTGGATCGGCACCAGCCCGTGCGAGCGCCGCAGTTGGTGCCAGGCCCAGAGGACGGACGGCTCCCAGTCCGGGCCGTACGCGAACAGCGCGGCGAAGTACCCGTCCAGCATGGCGAACCGGGCGGGCCAGCTCGGGGTGTCGGCCAGCCGGTCGGTCAGTGCCCGCAGCCGGGGGCCCAGGAGGTCCCCGGGTTCGGCCCACTGCCCGCCGAGGTCGCCGGCCGGCGACCCGAACGCCCGGAACGCGCCCTGCGGGGTGAGCGAGACGGCCAGCCCGTGCAGGACGCCCGTGTGTTCGGCGATCGTGGCGGTGCGGCGCAGCCCTGCGGCGACCGATCCGAAGGAGGCGGCGGGCGCGGGGGAGACGGCGTCGGTGAGGCGCATGCTGCCCTCGAAGGCCAGGGCCACCGTGACCACGTCCGTGGGGACCTCCAGGCGGCGGCGCGGCCGGCGCAGGTCCATCCGGTAGCCGCGGTAGCCGAGGACGTACCGGCGCAGCGGAGCGGCGGGAGTGCCGAGGACCGTCTCCGGTGCGTTCGTCGGGAGGGTGCTCCGGGCCATCTCAACTCCCGTGCTCGGCCGGGTGGGTGACATGTGCACGGGTCATTCTAGGGTCCGCCCGCCCGCTCCCGCCGCCCTGCCCGGGGCGTCTCATGCGGTGGATCTTCCTTTCTTGCCGGCCGGGATGCGGGCAGAATCGCGCACATGGGAAAGCAGTACGAATCCATCGACGGCCGGCTGCGGCGGTTCATCGAGAGCCAGCCGGTCTACTTCGTCGCGACGGCGCCGCTGGCCTCCGACGGTCACGTCAACCTCTCGCCCAAGGGCCGCTCCGGCACCCTCGTGGTGATCGACGAACTCACCGTCGCCTACCTGGACTTCGGCGGCTCGCAGGCCGAGACCGTCGCCCACCTGCGGGAGAACGGCCGGATCACGCTGATGTGGTGCTCCTTCGAGGGGCCGCCGACCGTGGTGCGGGTGCACGGCCGGGGCGAGCCGGTCTTCCGCGACGACCCGCGCTTCGCCGGGCTGCTCGGCCGGTTCGACCCGGCGGCCGACGGGTCGGGCCTGCGGGCGATCGTGCTGGTCAGGGCCGAGCGGGTGAGCGACTCCTGCGGGTACGCGGTGCCGTTCATGGACTACCGCGCCGACCGTGACCTGCACGCGCGGTACTTCGACCGCAAGGACGAGGAGGAGTTCGGCGCCTACTGCGAGCGCAAGCCGCTCGTCGTCACCAGCATCGACGGCCTGCCCGCCCTTCCGCTGCCGCTCCCGCCCCGGCCCGCCTGACCGGTCACCTGTCACCGGCCGTCGGGTTTCGGTCACCGCCGTCGGCTCCGCGGTCGACGGTCTGCCCGCCGGGGACCCACCGCGTCCCGGTCGCGCCCGAGTGCCGATGGGCCGGCGGGCGGGCGCGACGAAGCCGCCGCACCCGGGAGGGGGTGCGGCGGCTTCGGGGTCTTCGGGGGGCCTACTTGCTCAGGCCGGCCTTGACGGAGCAGATCGGCCAGGCGCCCGGGCCCTGGGCCGCGAGGACCTTCTCGCCGACGGAGATCTGCTGGTCCTTGGTGGCCAGGTCGGCGCGCGGGGCGAAGGAGGTGCCGCCGAACGCCGCCCAGGTGCTGGAGGTGAACTGCAGGCCGCCGTAGAAGCCGTTGCCGGAGTTGATGGCCCAGTTGCCGGTGGCCTCGCAGGAGGCGACCTTGTCCCAGACCGAGGCCGGCGCGGCGGAGGCGCTGGTAGCCGTGACGAGGCCGGCCACCGGCAGCGCGGTGAGCGCCCCGGCCATCAGAGCCATCCGGACGCGGTTGCGGCGCTTCGGGGTGGCAGTGGTGGTGGCAGCGGCGGTCTCGTTACGGAAGGTCATGGATTTCCTTTCGGAGGGGTTGCGAGCACGCGGAACCAGGCCTTCGGAAGGCCGTCGGTTTCGGGGACACGTCACTCGCGTGGTTCGGCACCGTTCCTGCTCGGGGGGCGGTGAGGCCGGTCCGGAGCGGATCGCTCGGTGCAACGGGTTCGAAGTTACGGGGGCGGTGGTGGCCGGTTCAAGGATTCGGAGGTTTAGGCACGTCAGAGGGCTATTACCGGGCGTAAGGATCAAGGAATTGTGCTGATTTCGCACGGTTTGCACCTATTTCCAAGATCAAACCCTGCGGAGAAGTGGCCCCCGCCACACCGAAAGCCGTGTGAGGCCACGCACATCGTCGACAGCGCGTGACGGCCCGCCCGCCGCCGGTGCCGAATCCGCCGCGCCCGTCGCCGCCCCGGGTGGCCCGCACCACAGGGCTCACCCCGCGTACCCCCTGCGTCTACGCACCGTCCCGGTAATAGCCTGTGGATCATGAGCAACGACAGCGACGCAACGGACGCACCGGGCGCGGGAGCGGCGGACACCGGCAGGGGAGGGGCGGCCGCGGCCGGGGGTCCGTCCGGCGCCGGGGAGCACCAGGCCGCGGCCGCACCCGCGGGCTTCGAACTGGGGACGGACGGGCCCGGCGTGATCCTGGCCGGCCTGGACGGCTCCGACTCCTCCTGGCGCGCCACCGCCTACGCCGCAGGGCTGGCCCGCCGGCAGGGCGCCGTCCTCGCGGTGGCCTACATCCAGCCGGTCCTCGGCGCCGCGACCGCCCTGGCCGGGGCCGCCGTGGAGGAGACCACCCAGGAGATCGCCGAGGAACTGCTGGCCGCCCTGCGCGAGGCCGAGGAGCGGGTCCGCGGGGTCTGGAAGGTGGACTGGCGTTTCCTGACCATGCGCGGCGACCCCTACGGCGGCCTGGCCAAGCTCGCCGACGAGCTGCGCGCGGACGCCGTGGTGGTCGGCGTCTCCGAGCAGGCCGGGCACAAGGTGATCGGATCGGTGGCGGTCCGGCTGGTGAAGGCGGGCCGCTGGCCGGTGACCGTCGTCCCCTAGGGGGGAAGAGGTGGAGGGAAGGGGAGAGGGGGGCGGAGGCCGCCGGGGCCGACCGCGCGACGGGTGCGGACGGGGCGCCGGGTAGGGTGCGTGAACATGACGGACACGCGGGGCACGCTCCCCTCCGAGCCCGCCCACCCGACCGGCAGCGACCTGCACCTCGACCTCCCCGCCACCGGCGGCCGCCGCGCCGCGCTGATGACGGCCCTGCGCGAGGCGATCCGCAGTGGCCGGCTGGCGCCCGGCACCCGGCTGCCGCCGTACCGGGTGCTCGCCGCCGACCTCGGCCTGGCCCGCAACACCGCCGCCGAGGCCTACGCCGAACTCGTCGCCGAGGGCTGGCTGACCGCCCGTCAGGGATCCGGCACCGCCGTCGCCGAACGCGCCGAACCCGTCCCGCCCACCCGGGCCCGCCGGCCCTCGCCCCGGCCCGGACCCCGGCACGACCTGCGCCAGGGCCAGCCCGACGCCGCGTCCTTCCCCCGGACCGCCTGGCTGGCCGCCGCCCGCCGGGCCCTCACCGCCGCGCCCAACGAGGCCTTCGGGCCCGGTGATCCGCAAGGCCGGCGCGAGCTGCGCACCGTCCTCGCCGACTACCTGGCCCGGGCGCGGGGGGTGCGCACCGACCCGGACCGGATCGTGGTCTGCTCCGGCTTCGCCCACGCCCTGCGACTGCTCTTCGACGGCGCGTGGCCCGTCCTGCCGCCCGCCGAGAACGGCCCGCTGGCCGTCGAGGCGTACGGGCTGGGCTTCCACCGCGGGCTGCTGGCCGCCGCCGGGGTCACCGCCGTTCCGCTGCCGATCGACGAACAGGGCGCCCTCGTCGAGGAGTTGGCGCAGAGCGCGGACGTCCGGACGGCGCTGCTCACCCCCGCCCACCAGTTCCCCACCGGCGGTCCGCTGCACCCGGGCCGCCGCGCCGCCGTGGTCGACTGGGCGCGCGGCCGCGGCGGACTGGTCCTGGAGGACGACTACGACGGCGAGTTCCGGTACGACCGCCAGCCGGTCGGCGCCCTTCAGGGCCTCGACCCCGAGCGGGTGGTCTACCTCGGCAGCGCCAGCAAGAGCCTCACCCCGGCGCTGCGCCTCGGCTGGATGGTGCTGCCGGACCACCTGGTCGACCGGGTGCTGGCAGCCAAGGGCGAACGCGAGGGCTGGGCCAGCGCGTTGGACCAGCTGACCCTCGCCGAGTTCATCGACTCCGGAGGCTACGACCGGCACCTGCGCCGGATGCGCCGCCACTACCGGGACCGCCGTGACCACCTGGTGGCCGCGCTCGCGGAGCGCGCCCCGCACGTCGAGGTGTCCGGCATCGCGGCCGGTCTGCACGCGGTGCTGCGACTGGAAGCGGGCACCGAGCGCTCGGTGCTCAAGGCGGCCGCCTACCGGGGCCTGGCGGTCGACGGCCTCGCCGACTACCGGCACCCGGAGATCGCCCCGGAGGCCATGCCCGCCGTCGACGGGCTGGTGGTCGGCTACGCCACGCCGCCCGACCACGCCTACGCGGCGGCGGTCGCGGCGCTCTGCGACATCCTGCCGTCGCCGGTCTGAAGGCGGCCCGAAGCTGCCCGGGAGGCGCCCGGGCGGCGCGACGGCCGGGGGAGCCGGGGAGCCGGGGAGCCGGTGGGAGGGGGCGGGGGAGTCGCTGCCCGCGCGGGCGGAGAAGCATATGCCTCCGGGCGCCCCGATGAGGGGGGAACGGGACCGACCGGTCCGCAGTGTCCGCTGGCCACTCCTGCGTCGGTACGGAATCGGGCCGAGGAGGGCAACCCGAGCGGTACCGCCGCCTACGCTCCCTGGTCATGCGCAGAACACATCCGATCCGCGCCGCGCTCGTCGCGTGCCCGGCCCTCGTCGTCGGTCTGCTCCTCTCCTCCGCTCCCGCCAGGGCCGACTCCCCGTTGCCCCTCACGGCCGTCTCCGACAAACAGACGACCGTCCGGGGCGGCGAGTTCACGCTCACGCTGACGCTCACCAACCCGTACGACACCCCGATCCAGTTCGTGTACCAGAGCGTCCAGGAGACCTACGCGACCAGCCTGCAGACCGGTCTCAAGTTCGCCGCGACGGCCTGCGGCACCCAGACCAACGGCTGCAGCGACAACGTCCACGGCGGCATCGCCCGGTACAACGTGCCGCTCGAACCCGGTGCCAGCAGCACCTTCACGGTGACCTACACCGTCGCTCCGGACTCGGCCTGTGGTGCCGCCACCCGGATCGACTTCTACTCCTACCTGTACTACGAGTACAACGCAGGGCTGAAGAACAACTCGGGCATCATCGGCGTCCCCGGCACCCAGGTGGCCTGCGCCTGACCCGCCGCCGACCGGGGCGGGCTCGCGACCGCCACCGGCGCGCCCCCACTGCGCACCCCGTTCTCCCGTCAGGTGCCGGCCACCCCCGTTCCGGCACCTGACGGGCCGTCCGCATGCGCGCGCCCCGCAGGCCCCCGGCCGACGCACCGACCCCGCGCCTTCGAACCTCCGCATCCGAACCGCCCGGCCGGTGTGCCGGGTTGACGCCCGGTGACGGTCTCCCGGTCGTCCGGAGCGGTGGCGGCCGGGCGGGAAAGCCGGTGGTGCCACGGGGATCGCAGGTGCGAACGGATGTTCCTCCGGTTCGCGGGCCCATGGGGGCGGACTGCGCGAGATTCACCCTATCGGGGGGTACTGGGCGTCCGTACGGGCCTGGCCGGGTGCTGGTGATCTAGGGTTCCGGGTGGGTCGCCGGGAGACGGCGGCACACCCGGAACTTTCGCCAATGCCCCCACCAGTCTGCGGATCTGATGATCCGTCACGGCATGCGCCGGTGGCGCTCCCCATGGCCCTGGCCGCGTGACCCCACCACAGGAATGGAGACCCCTGCCGATGCCCGTGGACACGAGCCCGGAGACAGAGCAGGCCAAGCAGCAGAGCCTTGCGACGGCCGCTGCCCGGAACCTTGCCACCACGACCAAGTCCGCACCGCAGATGCAGGAGATCACCTCCCGCTGGCTGCTCAAGGTGCTCCCCTGGGTGCAGGCCGCCGGTGGCGCCTACCGGGTCAACCGTCGGCTCACCTACGCCGTGGGCAACGGCGTGGTGGAGTTCATCAAGACCGGCTCCCAGGTCCGGGTGATCCCGGCCGAGCTGGGTGAGCTGGCCCTGTTGCGCGGTTACGAGGACGACGAGGTGCTCACCGCCCTGGCCGACCGTTGCCAGCAACGGGACTTCGGCCCCGGCGAGGTGCTCACCACCCAGGGCGAGACCGCCGACCGGATCTTCCTGATCGCGCACGGCAAGATCAACCAGATCGGCACCGGCAAGTACGGTGACGAGACGGTGGTCGGCGTGGCCGGCGACGGCGACCGCTTCGGCGACGACGCGCTGCTGAACCCGGACGCCGTCTGGGACTTCACCGCGAAGACGGCCACCGCCGGTGTCGCGCTCACCCTGAGCCGGGACGACTTCGCCCGCATCCGGGACAACGCGCCGAGCCTCCAGGAGCACCTGCAGGCCTTCCTGGCCCTGCCGCTGCAGGCCCAGAACGAGCGCGGCGAGGCCGAGATCGCCATGTCGGCCGGCCACCACGGCGAGTACGAGCTCCCCGGCGCCTTCGTGGACTACGAGTTGAAGCCGCGCGAGTACGAGCTGAGCGTCGCGCAGACCATCCTCAAGGTGCACAGCCGCGTCGCCGACCTCTACAACCAGCCGATGAACCAGATCGAGCACCAGCTCCGGCTGACCATCGAGGCCCTGCGCGAGCGCCAGGAGCACGAGATCGTCAACAACCAGGAGTTCGGGCTGCTCAACAACGCCGACTTCGACCAGCGGATCCAGACCCACTCCGGCCCGCCCACCCCGGACGACCTGGACGAGCTGCTCAACCGCCGCCGCGACCCCGACTACCTGCTGGCCCACCCGCGGACCATCGCCGCGATCGGCCGCGAGTTCAACGCGCGGGGCCTGTACCCCACCCACGTCGACCTCGGCGGGCAGCAGGTGCCGGCCTGGCGCGGGGTACCGATCCTGCCCTGCAACAAGATCCCGATCACCAAGGAGAACACGAGCTCGATCCTCGTGATCCGTACCGGTGAGGACAACCAGGGCGTGATCGGTCTGCACCAGACCGGCATCCCGGACGAGTACCAGCCGTCGCTCTCGGTCCGCTTCATGGGGATCGACGAGAAGGCGATCATCTCGTACCTGGTCAGCGCCTACTACTCGACCGCGATCCTGGTGCCGGACGCGGTCGGTGTGCTGGAGAACGTGGAGATCGCGCACCGCCGCCACTGAGCGGACGCGCGGAACAACGGGCGCGGGCCGTAACCGGCGGGCTCGAAGATCGTTTCTCCTGAAGACGGACGGCTCGCCCCCCGGAGGCGGGCCGTCCGCCTCATCACGTCCGGCCACTTCCGGTCGTGCCCGACCGACCCCGAACCGATCGACCCCGACTGGCCGAGACCGGCCGAGACCGGTCCGGTCCGGGAGCGCGCCGGGAAAGGGCCGGACGTCGACCGATGGCGGCCCTTCCGCCTGCCCCGTGGCGGGCCGGTCGACCCGAGCGCGTCCTGTTCCGTCCCGTCCTTCCCAGGCGACCCGAGAGGTGTGTGGAGCCCATGTCCCCGCGTCGGCAGTTACGACGGATACCGCTGCCCGGCGGTGGGACGGCGGCCTCCGGACGGCGGGTCCGGCTGGCCGGTGCGGCGGTCGGCGTGGTCGCGATGTGCGCGCTGGTCACCGGCGCGACCGCCTCCGGCGCCGAGCACACCGGAGGGCACCCGGACGGCCCGGCCGTGGACATCTGCGTCTGCACCGGGACCGACGTCTCGGTGTCGGTGGGGCCGGGCGGCAGCGTGGGCGTCGGTGTGGGCGTCGACGTCCAGGTCGGCGTCGGCGTCGCTCCGAACGTCGGCAGTGGACACCACGACCACGAGCCCCGGCCCGGGCACCACCCGTGCCACACGCGCCGGGCCACCCCGTTGCCGGCCGCGCCCTCCTCCTCGGCGGGCCTCCGGCCGGAGTACGGACGACCGGGCGACGAGCACGGGGGACACGACTGGCATCACCACCCGTGCCCGAGTCCGACCCCCACTCCGACGCCGACCCGGACACCGACACCCACGCCCACGCCGACACCCACGCCGACACCCACCCCCACTGCGACCCCGACGCCGACGCGCACGGCGACGCCGACCCCCACGCCACCGCCCTCGCCGCTCCCCTCTCCACCCCCGCCCCCTCCGCCGCCGCCCGCGCCCGCACCGCCACCGGCCGTTCCCGCGCCCCCCGCGCCGGCACCTCGGGTGCCCGCGCCGGTGCCGCCCGTGGCCGCGTCGGCACCGCCGGTGCCCGCCGACCCGGTGCCCCCGAGCCCCGCCCCACCGAGTGCGGCGCGCCCGAGTCCGGTGTGGCCGACCCCGGCCGCGCCGCCGACGTACCGCGTGCCGGCGTCGAAGCCGGTGGCCATGCCGCAGCGCCACCAGGGCACCCCGATGACCACCACCCTCGTGCTGATCATGGTTCCCGGCGTGCTCGCCGGAGCGGCCCTGCGTCCGGGGCGGGGCCAGGGCCGGGGCCGCGCGGGCCGGTCCTGACGGACCGCGGGCCGCACGCTCGCCGTCCGCCCCGTGGCCGTTCTCCGGTCCGCGGCCGTCCCCCGGCCTTCCGTGCGAGTTCCCTACGAACTCCGGTACGTCCCAGGCCTTTCCGTACGTCCCTGAGCTTTTCGTACGTCCCCTGAGCTTTTCGATCCGTCACAAGCCAAGCCAGAGAAGGGAGTTCCCATGTCCGAATGGGTGGCATTGACCATCGCCATGGCGTCGGCCTGTGCCGTCGTGGTGGCGGTGGTGCTGCTGAGGACCCGCCGGACGAGCAGTGAGGAGAAGACCGACGAGACCCCGGACGTCATCGAGTACATCACGATGATGATCGGCGTCGTCTACGCGATCGTCCTCGGTCTCGCCATCGCGGGTGTCTGGGAGGGACGCGGCGCGGCCCAGGACGACCTGTTCCGCGAGGCGCAGTCGCTGCGCGAGGTGAGCGACCGGGCGGTGGTCTACCCGGCCGAGGTCCGCGACCAGGTGCGGGCCGACGTGGACGCCTACGTCACGTACGTGGTGAACACCGAGTGGGCCTCCATGAAGGAGAACGGCGAGATCACCGAGAAGGGCGACCAGCTGCTGCAGAAGCTGCAGACGGACGTCGCCACCCGGCCGCCGGCCTCCGACCTGGAGGCGCAGGCGTACCAGCCGATCATGGACCGGATCAGCCAGGCCTCCGAGGCCCGCCACGCGCGGGGTGAGAACGCCGGTCCGGGGATGCCGGGGATCGTCTGGTTCGGCCTGATCGGCGGCGCGGTGGTGACCGTCGGCATGCTGTTCGCCCTGCAGATCCGGCGCACGCGGCGGGAGCTGGTGCTGGCGCTCTGCTTCAGCGCGCTGATCGCCTTCCTGCTGTTCATGATCTGGGACTTCGACGACCCGTACTCCCGGAGCGTCTCGGTGACCACCCAGCCGTTCGAGGACCTCTTCCCCTCGCTGGACCTCAAGGGCTGACCCCCATGGGGCGGCGTCGGTGACCGTCCGGTGCCGCCGCGCTGACGGCCCCCGCGGTCCCGGAAGCGAGCGTCTCCAGGGCGCCCGTTTCGGCGCCCGGACCAGCGCTCGGATCGGCGCCCGGACGGACCGGCGCCCGGACGGCCCACGCGGAATCCCGCATGGGCCGTCCGGCGTGCGCGCCGACCGGCGGACCGTCAGCGCAGGCTGCCGTCCATCGAGTCGAGCATCGTGCCGGCGGTGTCGTCGTTCTCCAGGGAGAAGGCGAACAGGCCGCCGAGTCCCTTGCTCCTGGCGTAGGCCCCGCGTGCCTGGACGGCCTGCGGGGTGTCGCCGGTCCAGAAGTTGGTGCCGTCGTAGACCCAGCTGCTCTCGGTGACCGGGTCCCAGTGGGTCTGTGCCGCGGTCGGGTCGAGCTCCTTCCAGGCGGCCAGGCCGGCTTCCTGGCTCATCGGCTTGGCGGCGGTCGGACCGGTCGCGCTCTGGTACAGGCCGGAGTTCGGGCCGGCCGGCACACCGGTCCAGCCGCGCCAGTAGAACGGGATGCCCAGAACCAGCTTGCTCGTGGGGAAGCCGCCGGGGATGCCGTACTCGGGCAGCCCGGTGGTGTACGCGGCGACCGTGGTGTCCACGTTGTACTTGCGGGTGCCGGGGGTGATCGGCGTGGTCGGGTCGGCAGGGCTGTCGTGCAGCGGGTCCTGGTGGTTGGTCGGACCCTTGGCGTCCCACGCGCCGTGCATGTCGTAGGACATCACGTCGGCGTAGTCCAGGTAGGCGCCGATCCTGTCGGTCTCCAGCTGGGCGACCTTGTCCTGGCCGCTGGGCAGTGCGGCGGTCAGCAGGTAGCGCTTGCCCTGCGCGGAGCCGAGGGCGTCCAGCTGGGTGCGGAACTCCTTGAGCAGCAGCGTGAAGTTCTGCTTGTCGGCGGGCGCGTAGTGGTTGCCGGTGTGGCCGCCGGCGGAGCCCGGGTACTCCCAGTCGAGGTCGATGCCGTCGAAGATGCCCGCGGCCGAGGCCTGGCCGCCCGAGGCGTCACCGGCGACCCCGGTCGGCAGGTTCCCCTTCAGGAACATGTCGACGCAGGAGGAGACGAAGGCCTTCCGGGAGGCGTCGGTGGCCGCCGCGTCGGAGAAGTACTTGGAGTACGTCCAGCCGCCGATCGAGATGGTGAACCGCAGGTTCGGGTTCTTGGCCTTGAGTTGGCGCAGCTGGTTGAAGTTGCCCTTGAGCGGCTGCTCCCAGGTGTCGCTGCTGCCGTCCACGCTGGTGCCGGAGTTGTAGTCGGCCTGGTAGTCGGCGTAGGCGTCGCCCGCGCCGTCGCCGGCGTCGGGGTCGGACTCGTTGGTGGAGTCGGAGGCCTTCACCGCCTGGAAACAGGTGAACCTGGTCGGGTCGATGTTGGCGAACGCGTAGTGGATGACGTCCAGCTTGGCGGCGGCGCCGCTGGTGACCACGTTCTTCGGGTAGTAGGCGTTCTCGTAGATGCCCCACTGGTCGAAGTAGGCCGAGCGGACCGGCTGTTGCGCGGGGGCGGCTCCGGTCGTGGTGCTCACCGGCGCGGACTGGGCGGAGGCGTGGCCTCCCGAGTAGCCCTGGACGCTGAAGGTGTAGTCCCTGCCCGGCAGCAGGGAGCTGACGGCGACCGAGGTGCCCATCGAGGTGGCGACCAACTGGCCGTTGGACCACACCTTGTAGGCGACCGGGCCGTCTCCGCTGGTGAGCGTGGAGGGCTGCCAGGTGAGCACGACCGCGTCGGAGGTGGTCCGGGTGACCGCGATGCCGGTCGGGGTGGTGACCTTGCCGTCCCCGGCCGGGCCGCCGGAGGTGGCCGTCGGGGTCGGGGTGCCGGTGGTGGGGCTGCCGGTCGCGGTCGGGCTGCCCGTGGCGGTGGGGCTGGCGGATGCCGTGGGGCTGCCCGTGGCCGTGGGGCTGGCGGATGCCGTGGGGCTGGACGTCGTCGTCGGGCTGCTGGAGGAGGTGGGTCCGGCCGGGCCGGTCAGCGTGAGGTCGTCGGCGCCGTAGGCGCCGGTGCCGTACCAGCCGTGGGTGAAGACGGTGACGGAGGTCGTCGAGGCGCCGGTGGTGAACGTGGTGCTCAGCCGGTTCCAGCCCGTTCCGCCGGGCGTCCAGGCCGAGGAGTTGACGCCCGTTCCGGTGGCGCCGAGGTAGACGTAGCTGCCCTGCACCCAGCCGGCCAGGGTGTACGTGGTGTTCGGCTGGACGGTGACGGTCTGCCGGCACTGCGCGGTGTCGGAGGCCGAGGCGGCGCCGCTGAGCGCGTGGGTGCCGCCGTGCACCGGGGTGGTGACGACCGAGCCGTTGGCGCAGATCCAGCCGGACAGGGTGCCGGTTTCGAAGTCGCCGTTGGCCAGGAGGTTGACCGGGGCGGCGGAGGCGGAGCCGAAGGTGAGGGCGAGGGCGGCGCCACTGGTGGTGAGGGTGGCGGCCAGGGCCAGCGCGGTGGCCCTTCTGCGCTGGGCGGCCCGGCGCCCGGTGCGCTCCTCGCCGGAGCGGTCGGGCCGTGCGGGCAGGACGCGGTCGTGCATGCGGTGGGTCCTCCGGATGTGTGGGGGTTCCGGCGGTGCGGTGGCCCGGACGGGCCGTGGGGAGCCGGCCCGGGCGCGGTGGGGGCGCGCGGGCGGGTGACGCGTGCTGACGGGCGGTGCGCGGACGCGGCGGACGGCCGTCCCGGCCGCGTCCCGACTGAACAGATTGGACTGGACCAATATTCGCCGTCAAGGGTGTCCGTCCGCTGGACCGTCCCCGGCCTGCACCGCGGCGGCCCGGTAGGTTGACCGCTACGAACAGGCCGTCGAACGGAGGAGGCGCGATGGACAGCCAGGACTGGGACGACCGCTACGCCGCGAGCGAGCTGGTGTGGGGTGCCGAGCCCAACCGGTGGGTGGTCCGCGAACTGACCGGCCGCACCCCCGGCCACGCCCTCGACCTCGCCGCCGGTGAGGGCCGCAACGCCATCTGGCTGGCCGCCCGGGGCTGGGAGGTCACCGGACTGGACTTCTCCGCCGTCGCCCTGGAGCGCGCCGAACGGCTCACCGCCGACCTGCCCGACGGGGTCGCGGACCGCCTCACCTGGCGCCACGGCGACGCCCGCGCCTTCGAGGCCGGCGCCGCCGGGTACGACCTCGTCCTGGTCGCCTACCTCCAGCTGCCCGCCGGGGACCGCCGTACGGTGCTGCGCCGGGCCGCCGACGCGCTCGCCCCCGGCGGCACCCTGTTGGTCGTCGGACACGACCTGAGCAACCTCACCGAGGGCGTCGGCGGCCCGCAGGACCCGGCGGTGCTGTTCACCCCGGAGGACGTCCTCGCCGACCTCGCCGACCTCGCCGACCTCGCCGACCTCGCCGACCTCGCCGACCTCGCCGACCTCGCCGACCTCGCACTGCGCACCGTCCGCGCCGAGCGGGTGCACCGGACGGTCGGCGGCGAACCCGGTCACCGCAGCGCGGGCGCGGAGGGTGTCGCGGTGGACGCGCTGGTCCGGCTGGAGCGGGGCACCGCGTGACGGTCCGGCCCACCCGGCGCGCCCTGCTGGCGGGGCTGGCGGGGGCGGCCCCGCTCGCGCTGGCGGGCTGCGCCGTCGGGAGGCAGCCCGCCGCCCCGGCCGGGCCGAGCGACCCGGGTGGCGAGGCGTTCGTGATGGTCATCCGGCACGGCGAGAAGCCCGACGCCGCACACCCCGGCCTGAACGAGGCCGGCCGGCCGGACGGCAAGTCGCTGACCGAGCGCGGCTGGGCCCGGGCCAACGCCCTGCCCACGCTGTTCACGCCGCCCGCGCCCGGACTGCGCGCCCCGGCGTGGATCACCGCCGCCACCGACCGGGGCCCGTCGGCCGGCGCACACCGGATGCGGCAGACCGTCACCCCGCTGGCCGCCAGGCTCGGCCTGACGGTGAGCACCGGGTTCGCGGAATCCCAGGAGTCCCTGCTGGCAAGGGAGGTGCTGTCCTGGTCCGGACCGGGGCTGATCTGCTGGGAGCACTCGCGGATCCCGCGCATCGTCGAAGCGCTCGGCGCGGCCGACTGCGGTGTGCCCCACGTCTGGCCGGACCGGTTCGACCCGATCTGGGTGCTCTCCCGGTCGGCCGTCGGGGTCTGGACCTTCCACGAGGTCCGGCAGCACCTGCTGGACGGCGACGACTGATCCCCTCGCGGCGTACGGGCGGTCTGATGGAGCGTCAATCATTCTGCTGCGTACGAGGATCCGCGCGCCCGTGACGGTGCCGGCGACCGCTGTCCTGCTGCTCGCTGTCGGCGCGGCCCCCGGCTCCGGCCCCGAGCCCGAGGGCGGGCCGCAGTCCGGCCCCGAGTCCGAGGGTGGGCCCGGGCCGACCCCGCCGCCCTCCGGCGGATCCCCGTTCCGGTGCTCTGACCGGCGGTGCCGGTCGCCACCGCCGACGGCTGCGCGGCCGACGACGACCGGCGGGCCGTCAGCCCGCGGTGACGGTCACCACCGCGTACTGGGCGACGGTCAGCGGCACACTGACCGTGCCGCCGGTGACGGTGTAGGGGACGGGCTTTGGCGCGGGGTCGATGCCGTCCGGGCTCGCGACGGTGACGGCCGTGACGTCGGCCCCGGCCGGGAGGGCGTAGGAGAGCGTGCAGTTCGCCGGCGTGGTGGCGAAGGCGGCCGGGGTGTCACCGAAGGCGGTGAAGTTCACCAGGTGGACCACGGTGTCGCCGCCGAGCTGCCGGGCGTCCAGGAAGATCCGCCGGTCCCCGGCCAGGGTGACCGCGGGCGGCGCGGACTGCCGGACGGCGGTGAGCAGTTGGTCCGCCGAGGCCTGGTCGGTCCTGGTCAGGTAGCTGAGCCCGGCCCGCGCCTTGACGTACCAGCAGGTGCCGTTGCCGTAGGAGTTCTGCCTGGTGGCGGGCAGCGGGTCGGCCCGGCGCAGGCCGAGTACGTCGGAGAGGGCGAACTCGCTCCGCTGGCCGCCCAGTTCGTCGAGTGCGGTGGGCGCCGGTCCGGTGATCACGACGGTGCCGCCGGCCGCGACGAAGGCGCGCAGCAGGGCCGCCTCGGCGTCCGACACCGCCTGCAGGTCGGGCAGCAGCAGGACCTTGTACCGGGCCAGGTCGTCGGCGGTCAGGCCGGGGCTGGTCACCGTGTCGAAGGGGACGTGGGCGTAGACCAGCGCCTTCACGGTGCCGCGGAACTCGCCCAGCCAGGGCACCTGCGCGCAGCTCATCTGCGGGTCGTCGCCACCCCACCAGTCGGTGATCCCGGCCGGGGCGGTGGGGTTGACGTACATCCCGTTGCCCTCACCCGGGGCGACGTAGTCCCGGGAGGGGGCGGAGTGGTACACCCCGACCCGGGCGATGGAGGCCGGGTCGTAGAGCTTCTGCTGGTTGGTCCGCACGAAGCGGTACATCCGGGTGCGCATCGCCGCGTCCACGGTGTCGTTCTTGTAGGGGGTCTTCACCTCGTACGGGTTGCAGCCGGCGGCGATCAGTTGGGACATCACGAGCGAGGCGTCGTCCGGCTGCCAGCCGTAGGAGAACGCCCAGGCGGGCTTGGTGCCGCTGGCGGCGCGGGCGTACTTGTACATCGAGATCAGGCAGACCCAGTCGGAGGCGGTGGCGTGCCGCATGCCGTCGTAGTTGCCGAGGATGTCCACCTCCCAGACCTGGGCGACGGCGCCGGGGGCCTGCCGCAGGTAGCCGCCGTCGAGGCCGATCGAGGTGGCGTAGCGGTAGTCCATCGAGACGGTCTCGACGAAGGTGACCAGGTCGGGGTTGACGGAGCGACCGGCGTCGGCGATGTCGAGCTGGAAGCGGAGCAGGTTGCGGTGGCGCCACTCGACGTAGCGGCGGAAGACCGGGTCGGTGAAGTTCGCGGCCCTGGGCAGGGCGAGGCCGGTGTCGGCCTTGAAGGCGGCGGCGCCCCAGGTGGAGGCGTCGCACCAGGAGAGCACGCCGTCGAAGTAGATCGGCACGTCGGGCCAGATGCCGTCCACGCCGGTCGCCGCCACGCCCTTGATCCGCTTGAGGTAGTAGTCCCGCCAGGGCGAGTTCGGGCTGAGCCAGACGCTCTCGTCGCCCGGGTCGACCCAGACCACCACGCTCCCGTAGAACACGTTGGGCTTGCCGGCGAGGTCGCGCTGGACCCAGTTCCTGCCCTGGTCGTTCTTGTAGAAGGAACGGCCCTTCTCGCCGCCGGGGGAGATCAGCTCCAGCGACGGGTAGTACATGACGACCTTCATCCCGGCGGCGTGGGCCAGGCCGATGAAGGTCTTCACCTCGGCCATGTGGGCAGCGAACTCGGCGTCGGTCAGCCAGTTCGAGAGCAGGGTGTCCAGCTCGACGACGCTGACCTCCTGCGCCTTCAGGGCGTCGACGGCGCTCTGCATGTCGGCCGGTTCGTTGAAGGTGCCGTCGGCGATCCGGGCGTAGCGGGCCCAGTCGGGCCAGGCCTGGGCGGCGGCCGGCTGCGCGGCTCTCGCGGCCTCGCCGGGTGCCACGGCCGCGCCGGGTGCGGGCGCCGGTGCGGCCGCGAGAACGGGCCCGGGGGCCGGTGCTGCGGCCCAGGCCCGGCCGCCGGGCAGCAGGCGGAGGGCGGCCAGGGCGCCGCCCGCGCCGAGGCCGGCCCGCAGCAGGCGTCGGCGGCCCAGGCGGGTGGCGGTGGCGGCGCTCGTGGGCGCTGCCGCGGTGTGGTGGCCAGTGGCACGGTCGGCGGCGGCGTGGTCGGCGGCGCTGTGGTGGTCGGCGCTGTGGTGGTCGGCGGTGTGGTGGTCGGGGGCGGTGCGTTGTTCGGTTCCTTCGTGCTGCTCGGGCATGGTGGTCCCCCCAGCGTGAGTCGTACCCGGGAACGGTGGCGAGCGGAGCGTGGTGGAGGCGGAACGAACGGTGTGCGAACAGCCCGTCGTCGCGACCGGCGGCGCCTCGGGGCCGACCCTAGACCGTGGGCTGCCCCGGTCGTTCGGCCCCGGTCCACGGCTACGTCAGACGTCGGACCACCGGTTCCCTCAGTGTGCGGACCGTTGTCGGGGGTGAGTCACGGGGGAGCGCGGGGTAGGGGTGCTCGCAGGGCGCCGTCGGATGATCAGAAATTTTTCTACAGTGCTGTAGATTCGCGGCACGCGGCGGTGCAGAACGAGGAGGACGCGATGAGCGTTTCGCTGGCCAAGGGGCAGAAGATCAGCCTGGAGAAGCCGGGCGGTGGGCAGCTGAGCGTGGTCCGGATGGGGCTCGGCTGGAAGGCAGCGGAGCGCAAGGGCTTCTTTGCCAAGCTGCTCGCCGCCGGCCGGGAGATCGACCTGGACGCCTCGGCGGTGCTGTTCGCCCAGGGGAGGCCGGTGGACGTGGTCTTCTTCCAGCACCTCACCAGCAACGACGGCTCGGTGCGGCACAGCGGGGACAACCTGGTCGGCGGTTCCGGCGGTGCGACCGACGACGAGTCGATCACGGTCGACCTGACGGCGGTGTCGGCCGAGGTCGACCAGATCCTCTTCACCGTCAACTCCTTCACGGGGCAGACGTTCCAGGAGGTCGAGGCGGCCTTCTGCCGGCTCGTGGACGAGAGCACCGGCGCGGAGCTGGCCCGCTACACGCTCACCGGCGGCGGCCCGTACACCGCGCAGATCATGGCCAAGGTGCAGCGCACGGCGGCGGGTTGGCAGATGACCGCGATCGGCCAGCCGGCCGGCGGGCGGACCTTCCAGGACCTGATGCCGGAGCTGGTCAAGCATCTCTGAGACCCCGGGCTCCGCGAGGAGTCCGGGAGGGGGCGGCACCCGCCCCGGAGGGGGGCGCGGTTCCCGGTGCGGGAAC
>NZ_JBHWCL010000131.1:0-28368 GCF_042735125.1 Kitasatospora sp. NPDC059599
GGCCTGAAGGGCGCCCAGGGCTCCGGCGCCCGCGCCGGCGGCCCCGGCGGCCGGGCGGCCGGTTCGACCCCGCCGCCCCCGCCACCGGCGGGTCTGCGCGGCGGCGACGCCCCGGCGCCCCAGGGCACGCCGTCCGGCGGCACGCCCTCGGCCGGGGTGGCGTACGAGGCGACCCAGCTGGCGAGCGCGATCGACCCGGCGCTGCTGGGCGCGGGCCCCGCGGACCCGGGCACCCCGCCGTCCGGCGGTCCCGCCGTCCCGCCGCCGCCCGGCGGCCCGGCGGCTCCGGCCGCTCCCGCGGCCGGCTACGGCTACCCGAACGCGGGCGGCGCGGCGGGGGTCGTCCCCCCGGCTGCGGTGACCGGTTCGCCGCAGCCCGCGCCGGTGCCCCCGGGGGTGCCCGCGGTCGGCCCGGGGTACTTCGCCGCGCTCAGCTACCGCGGCCCGGACGGCTCGGAGCAGAAGCTGCTGCACCGCAGCGAGCCCGGCACCCCGCACCCGGAGTGGAAGATCCTGCAGGACCTGCGCCGGCTCAACGTGCCGCCGGAGCAGGTGCTGGAGCTCTACACCGAGCTGGAGTCGTGCGACCTGCCCGGCGGCTACTGCAACCGCATGATCGCCGCGTCCTGGCCGAACGTCAGGCTCACCCACACCGCGCCCTACGGCCGTGACCACGCCTCCCGGCAGGCCGGGATGGCCGAGCTGCTCGACCACCTGGACGAGCTGCACCAGCTGGCCTCCGGTGCCCAGCGGGTCCGCCCGTTCCGGGTGCCGCTGCCCGCGCCGGGGACGGTCCAGGCGCTGGCGCCGCTCCCGCCGCAGCAGCTCGCCCAGGAGATCGGCGCGGCCTTCGGGCAGAACCTGTTCCGCTACGAGCAGCGCGCCGTCTCCCGCCAGGGCGTGCCCGAGCCGGTGTCCCAGAGCCTGATGTGGGCCGGGCTGCCGCGCGACTTCGGGCCGTTCTTCTGGGCGCAGGCGCAGGAGGGCCGGCCGATCCCGACGCTCGCCGAGCTGGCCGCCGAGCGCGGCCTGCCCAACGGCCCGGACTTCGGCGGCTACCTGGTGCTCGGCAACGACTACGGCCGTCAGCTGTGCGTCCAGTACGGCACCGCGAACGTCGTCGCGGTGGACGTCGATGGAACCGGCCAGCCGCCCCGGTTCGTCAACAGCGGTGTACCGGAGTTCGTCCGCTCGCTGGCCCTGCTGGGCCGGATGTGGCGGCTGCGGTACGGGCTGACCCCGGACCAGGCCGGTCGCTGGACGACCGACTTCCAGGCCCAGCTCGCCGCGATCGACCCGGCGGCCCTGCAGCACGCGGACACGTGGTGGGCCGTGCTGCTGGAGCAGTTCTGGGACGGTCTGCTGTAGCGGACCGTCGCGGATCCTCGCAGGTGGGGAGGGGTCGTCCCGGTGCCCGGGGCGGCCCCTCCGGCGTACTGCCGTGGCTGTGCCTCGTTGGGGTTTTGCCCGGATCTGCGCAAAATAGGTCAAGAGGATGGGTCTACTCGTCCGGTCCTCGACGTATTCCGGTCCGTACGACGACCGAATCCGGCCCCCGGCTCCGAACCGGTTCCGGATCCGGCCGTTCCGTCCGATCATGGGCTCCGCAGCCCGCGAACGAGGGGAAGAGCCCATGAGCGACGCCGTCCCCCAGCACGGCTTCACCCAGGCCCGGCGCGGCTACGCGCCCGAGCAGGTCGAGCGAGCCCTTTCGGCGCTCACCGCCCAGCGAGACGAGGCATGGGAGCGGTTGAGCGTGCTGGGAGCCGGGATCCGGCAGATGGAGGCCCGGCTGGAGGACATCCGCCGGGCCGCCGAGGAGGCGCCGGAGCCCGACTACGAGGTACTCAGCGAGCAGGCCGCCGGACTGGCCGTGATGGCCGGGAACGAGGCGCGCGCCGTCCGCGACAAGGCCGAGCGCTTCGCCGAGGACCTGCGGGACGAGGTCTACGAGGCCGGGCAGACGCTCGACCGGGAGGCCAAGGAGTACGGCACCACCACCCGTACCGAGGCCGACGCCGCCGCCCGCCGCACCGACGAGCGCACCCGCGCGGAGGCCGAGGCCATCCGCGCCGAGGCCGACCGGGAGAGCCGTTCCGCCCGGGACACCGCCACCGCCTACGCCGCCAAGGTGCGGGTCGCCGCGGCCGAGGCCAGCGAACTCGCCGAGGCCGAACTGGCAGACCGGCGCCGCAAGGCCGACGAGACCTTCGCCGCGGCCCAGGCCGATGCCGACGCCGAGGACGCCGAGGTCTCCTCGACCGCCGAGCGCCGGGTCAAGGAGGCGGAGCAGCACCGGGAGACCGTGCTGAACCGGATCAAGCAGCAGGAGACGGACGCCCAGGCCAAGGCCGACCAGCTGGTCGAGCAGGCCCGCCGGGAGGCCGAGAAGATCAACGCGGCGAGCGAGCGCGAGCAGCGCGAGTTCGACACCCGGTTGGAGACGGTGCAGCAGCACCTGGACCACATCAAGGCCACGCTGGCCTCGCTCACCGGGGCGGCGGTCGGCCAGATCGAGCCCGGGGCGGCGTTCCCGCGCGCGGTCGCGGCCGGGGTGCCCTCGGACGTGGTCCCGCCGGCGGTTCCGCTCCGGGCCTCGGCTCCGGTGGACGCGGACGCGAACGCGGTCACGAACGCGGACGCGGACGTGGATGCGGACCGGGGCGACGGCGCGGTGCCGGTGGACTCGGAGGCGGACACCGGGGAGATCCCGGTGGCGGACCTGCGGAAGGTCTCCGAGAAGGTCGCGGGCGCCTCGCGGGCGGCGGGCGCCGCGTCCGGTGCCGCGCCGGCTCCGGCGAAGGAGGTGGCTGCCGGGGCGTCGCGGTCTCCGGTGGTCGGCGGCGGCGCCGTCCGGGCGTCCGCCGAGGACTCCGTGGTGACCGGACCGGTCGCTCCGGTCGCGGCCCCGCCCAAGCCGGCCTCGCCGCCCGCGGTGACGGCCGCCCGGGCCGACGGCGAGGGCGGTACGGACGGCGAGGCCGTCGAGGCCGTCGAGGCCGTCGAGGCCGTCGAGACCGGGGCCGGCATCGGCGTCGAGCAGGAGCCGGGGGACGAGACCCGGATCATCCCGAAGATCATCATCGTGGACGACGGCAGTGGCTACGCGACCCCCAACACCGTGAGCTACCGCCGCCGTTGACGCCCCGCTCCGCCGCCCCGGCCCCGGCCGGGAGAGCGCCCGGAGCTACCCGTCCGCCTCGCCGGCGAGCAGCCGGGTGAGCTTCGCGTCCTGGGCCCTGACCGCCTCCTGCTGGGCGGTCAGGGCCTGCGCGTTGCGGTCGATCAGCTGACGCTGGTAGCCGGTCAGCGCGGCGAACCAGACGGCGGCCAGGTCGCTCGTCGTGGTGCAGCCCGCGTCGGCCCGGGCGGCGGCCAGCTCGGTCGGGGTCGGCTCCGGAGCGGCCCGGTACTGCCGCGGCAGCTCCTCCGGGGCGGTGGCGGGGAAGCCGGCGGAGGCCATGCAGGCGCCCCACCGCGCGGTGGCGGCGACCACCCGGGCGTCGCCGGCGGTGGCCGCGGTGGATTCGTCGAACAGCCGGGAGACCAGGTCGGCGCCGGTCGCGGGCGGCGAGCCGAGCCGCTCCGCCGCCTGCCGGTCGCAGTCGACCCGGGCGGCGTCGTAGGCCTCGCCGGAGCCTGCGGGGGCGGTGCCCGGGCGGGGGAGCGGCCGCTTCGGCGGGTGGAAGCCGAGGGTGGCGGCGGCCTGCGTCCCGAGGTAGCCCCAGGGGCCGGCCGGCAGCGCGGTCGCGTTGTCCGGCGGCTGGGCGGGCTGCAGCCCGTCCCCGGTGAACGCGGCGAATCCGGCCCGGTGCATGCACGAGACGACCAGCGCATTGCGTGCCCGGATCTCCTGCACGGCGCTCCGGTCGTCGGCCCGGTAAGCGGACAGCGGGAGTCCGGTCATTCCGCCGCGACCGGATTCCGGGGCGGTCGGCGAAACGATCTCCGGTGGTGTCGGCGCGGAATCGGCGGACGTCTTTCCGGAGCTGCCCGAACAGGCTGCGGACAGAACCGGCAGAACAGCCGTGAGGGCGATGGCGGTGAATCGCCCGAATCGGGCCGGACGTGGCAAGCATCTGCTCCGATCATCAAGCGCGGCAAGCGTGCCGCGACCCTGGCGCATGTCGCAGCCATGCATTCCCGATTGGTCCCCGATCGATTCCCGAGGCGGTCCGCGAGGCCCGGCTTGGCCGGAAAGCGGCTGTCCGGTGCTGCCCGGCCGTGCGAATCTCTGGAGTCGCAACCGCCACCGTTGGAGGGGTTACATGATTCGCCGCACGAATCCTCGGACCGGCCTTCGGAACAGAAATGCGAAGGTCCGCCGGCCGGGCTCCCTGGTGCTTCTCGCGGCCGCCGCCACGACACTGCTCCCGGTGTCCCCGGCACACGCCGTGAACCGGGTCGACTGCGGAGGCCGGGACGATTTCGCGAAGGTGTACAACTACGGCTACAGCGGGCAGCTCTGCTTCGCGAACGACGGCTGGATGGCCGTGCGCGTCTACAACGTCGACCGGATCGACGCCGGCAACAACAAGGTCGTCACCTACCTGGGCGGCGGCCTCGGCTCCTGGACCGTCTTCACCTGGGACCGCTACGACTTCAACGCCAACCAGGGGCACGAGGTGATGATGTACGACGTCAACCTGTCCCGCTGGTAGCCCCCGGCCGGGCCGGGAGCGACGACCGGACGGGTGCGGACGTCCGGGGCGGGCAGGCGCGCGGGAAACGGAAGTAGGCCGAGACCCGTGGCGCCCTCCAGGAAAGGGCGCCACGGTTCCCGGCGCTTGGGCGGGCGCCCCCACCCAGGGTCGCCCGGCCTCGCACCTCCGACCCCCATCGGGGGTGCGACAGTGCCGCTGCAGCCATCCCCCACGGTTGGGTGCGGCGGGCACGTTCACCATGGTGCGCGATCTCCATGGACGGCCAGTGACAGGAGTATGTCCAGTTCGTGGCGGATGGCCGTGCCCGGTCCGGCGCCGTCCGCGGTCGGTTCGTCCACCGGCCGGTCCGGTGTTCCGTCCAGTGGTTCGTCCCCGGTCGTGTCCCCGGTTGTGTCCCCGCCGGTTGTCCGGGTCCGGACGTCCCCCGGGGGCCGCCGGCAAGGCGGCGCGACCGGCGGTTCGTCCCCGCCCGGCCCCGCCGACGCCGTGCGCCGCGTGCGTGTCGGCGCCGCGGCGTAGGCTGGAGACCCCCGGCCGCTCGGCGCGCCGGGCCGTTCGCGTTGCCCTGGCGGGCCTTCGCCGCCCGGGGGCAGCTCCATCCACGGGACGAAGAAGAGACCCCAGATGAGCCTGACCGGACTGCTCGATGTCGTCGCGCGGGACGCGGCGCTCGCCGAGGCGATCGAGGCGGCCACCGCCACCGGAGCCGCGGCCGGCGGACGCCGCCACCTGGACCTGGTCGGACCGCCCGCCGCCCGGCCGTTCGCCATCGCCGCACTGGCCCGGGCGCTCGCCGGGCAGGCCGCCGGAGAGCGGGGCCGGCCGGTGCTGGCCGTCACCGCGACCGGCCGGGAGGCCGAGGACCTGGCCGCCTCGCTGCGCTCGCTGCTGCCCGCCGACGCCGTCGCCGAGTTCCCGGCCTGGGAGACGCTGCCGCACGAGCGGCTGTCGCCCCGCTCGGACACCGTCGGCCGCCGGCTCGCCGTGCTGCGCCGGATCGTGCACCCGCGGGCGGACGACCCGGCGGCCGGGCCGGTCCAGGTGGTCGTCGCCCCGGTCCGCTCGGTGCTGCAGCCGCAGGTCAAGGGGCTGGCCGAGCTGGAGCCGGTGGCCGTCGGGCGGGGCGAGTCGCACGACCTGGAGGAGGTGGCCCGCCGGCTCGCCGCGGCCGCCTACGCGCGTGTCGAACTGGTCGAGAAGCGTGGTGAGTTCGCCGTCCGCGGCGGCATCCTGGACGTCTTCCCGCCGACCGAGGAACACCCGCTGCGGGTGGAGTTCTGGGGCGACGACGTTGAGGAGGTCCGGTACTTCAAGGTCGCCGACCAGCGCTCGCTGGAGATCGCCGAGCACGGCCTGTGGGCGCCGCCCTGCCGCGAACTGCTACTCACGGACGAGGTGCGGGCGCGGGCCGCCGAACTGTCCGTCGAACACCCGGGGCTGGCCGAGATCCTGGACAAGATCGCCGAGGGCATCGCGGTCGAGGGCATGGAGTCGCTGGCGCCGGTGCTGGTGGACGACATGGAGCTGCTGGTCGACGTGCTGCCGCTCGGCTCGGTCGCGGTGGTCTGCGACCCCGAGCGGGTCCGCACCCGCGCCGCCGACCTGGTGGCGACCAGCCAGGAGTTCCTGCACGCCTCCTGGGTCGCGGCCGCGGCGGGCGGGGACCGGCCGATCGACCTGGAGACGATCGACGTCTCCGCGGCCTCGCTGCGCTCGCTCGCCGAGGTGCGCGAGCACGCCGCCGAGATCGGACTGCCCTGGTGGTCCGTCAGCCCGTTCGCGACCAGCGAGTCGACCGTCGACGGCATCCTGGAGTTCGACGCCAACACGCTCACCCTCGGCATGCACGCCGTCGAGGCCTACCGCGGCGACACCGCCCGGGCGATCGCCGACGCCAAGGAGCGGCTGGCCGCCGACTGGCGGGTCGTCATGGTGACCGAGGGCCACGGCCCGGCCTCGCGGCTGGCCGAGGTGCTGGGCAACGAGGGCATCCCGGCCCGCCTGGTCGCCGACCTCGCCGAGGCGCCCACCCGGGACGTCGTCCACGTCTCCTGCGGCTCGATCGAGCACGGCTTCGTGGACGAGGACCTGAAGCTCACGGTCATCACCGAGACCGACCTGTCCGGCCAGAAGTCCTCCACCAAGGACATGCGCCGGATGCCCTCGCGCCGCCGCAACGCGATCGACCCGCTGGCGCTCGTCGCCGGCGACTACGTCGTCCACGAGGCGCACGGCGTCGGCAAGTACGTCGAGATGGTGCAGCGCACCGTCCAGGGCGCCACCCGCGAGTACCTGGTGCTGGAGTACGCCCCGGCCAAGCGTGGCCACCCCGGCGACCGACTGTTCGTGCCGACCGACCAGCTCGACCAGGTCACCAAGTACGTCGGCGGCGAGGCCCCGACGCTGCACCGGCTCGGCGGCGCGGACTGGGCGAAGACCAAGCAGCGGGCCAAGAAGGCGGTCAAGGAGATCGCCGCCGACCTGATCAAGCTGTACTCGGCGCGGATGGCCGCCCCCGGCCACACCTTCGGCCCGGACACCCCCTGGCAGCGCGAACTGGAGGACGCCTTCCCGTACGCGGAGACGCCGGACCAGCTGACCACCATCGCCGAGGTCAAGTCCGACATGGAGAAGTCCGTCCCGATGGACCGGCTGATCTGCGGCGACGTCGGCTACGGCAAGACCGAGATCGCCGTCCGGGCCGCCTTCAAGGCGGTGCAGGACGGCAAGCAGGTGGCGGTGCTGGTGCCGACCACGCTGCTGGTGCAGCAGCACTTCTCGACCTTCGCCGAGCGGTACGCCAACTTCCCGGTCGCGGTGAAGGCGCTCTCCCGCTTCCAGACCGACAGTGAGGCCAAGGCCGTCCTGGAGGGCCTGTTCGAGGGCTCGGTGGACGTCGTCATCGGCACCCACCGGCTGTTCTCCTCCGAGACCCGGTTCAAGGACCTCGGCCTGGTCATCGTCGACGAGGAGCAGCGGTTCGGCGTCGAGCACAAGGAGCAGCTGAAGAAGCTGCGCGCCAACGTGGACGTGCTCACCATGTCCGCGACACCGATCCCGCGCACCCTGGAGATGGCGGTCACCGGCATCCGCGAGATGTCCACCATCACCACCCCGCCGGAGGAGCGGCACCCGGTGCTGACCTTCGTCGGTCCGTACGACGAGAAGCAGATCTCGGCCGCGATCCGGCGCGAACTCCTGCGCGAGGGACAGGTCTTCTACATCCACAACCGGGTCGAGTCGATCGACAAGGCCGCCGCCCGGCTGAAGGACCTCGTGCCCGAGGCGCGGATCGCCACCGCGCACGGGCAGATGGGGGAGACCCAGCTGGAGAAGGTCGTCGTCGACTTCTGGGAGAAGGAGTTCGACGTCCTGGTGTCGACCACGATCGTGGAGTCCGGCATCGACATCTCCAACGCCAACACCCTGATCGTCGAGCGCGGCGACACCTTCGGCCTCTCCCAGCTGCACCAGCTGCGCGGCCGCGTCGGCCGCGGCCGCGAACGCGGCTACGCCTACATGCTGTACCCGCCGGAGAAGCCGCTCACCGAGACGGCGCACGAGCGCCTCGCGACCATCGCCCAGCACACCGAGATGGGCGCCGGCATGTACGTCGCCATGAAGGACCTGGAGATCCGCGGCGCCGGCAACCTGCTGGGCGGCGAACAGTCCGGGCACATCGCGGGCGTCGGCTTCGACCTCTACATGCGGATGGTCGGCGAGGCGGTGGCCGAGTTCCGCGAGTCGCTGGCCGGCGGCGGGGAGCCGGAGGAGGAGCCGCTGGAGGTCAAGATCGAGCTGCCGGTCGACGCCCACGTGCCGCACGACTACGCACCCGGCGAGCGGCTGCGGCTTCAGGCGTACCGCTCGATCGCGGCGGTCAACTCGGAAGCGGACATCACGCAGGTCCGGGACGAACTCGTCGACCGCTACGGCAAGCTGCCCGAGCCGGTGGAGAACCTGCTGCTGGTCGCGGCGCTGCGGCTGTACGCCCGGCGGTGCGGCATCTCGGACATCACCCTGCAGGGCTCCAACATCCGCTTCGGGCCGGTGGAACTGCGGGAGTCCCAGCAGCTGCGGCTGAACCGGCTCTACCCGCGCAGCCAGGTCAAGGCGGCGGCCCAGCAACTCCTGGTGCCGCGTCCGAGCACCGGGCGGATCGGCGGCAAGCCGCTGGTCGGCCGGGAACTGCTCGGCTGGTGCACGGAGTTCCTGTCGGCCATGTTCGACGACCTGGCGGGGGCGAAGAAGTAGCGCCCGCAGGGGCGGTGCACGGCGGTCTCGGGCTTCGGCCCGGGGCCGCCGTTCTGCGTTCGGGCGCTGACGGCGACGGCTGTGAACAGGGCCGTCAGCCGAGCTTCCACTGGCCGGTCTGCGGGGCGAAGCCGCTGTCCAGGCCGAACTGGGCCTTGTCGAGCTTGGCGTCCTTCGGCACCTCGAAGGTGACGAAGCCGAGGGCGGTCTCGCCGGGGGCGATGTTGGCGGGCACCTGGAAGCTCGGGCCGGCCTTGGTGTCCGCGATCGTCGTGCCGAAGGCCTGGCCCTGGGCGTCCACCACCTTGGCGCTGTTGCCCGGGGCGTCGCTGTAGGCCTTCTTGCCGCTCGCCTTGATCCGGAACTGGACCGCGACGAAGCGCTTGCCGTCGGCCGGGTGGGTGTACTCGTCCGCGCCGTCGGGGTTGTCGACCACCTTCACCAGCGTCACGTCGGCGGTGTCGGCCGGGTCGTTGCCCTTGAGCGCGATGGTGTCGCCGACCTTGGCGGGGGCCTTGGCGGCGTCGGCGGGCTTGCCTCCGGCCGGCGCGGCCGCGTCCGGTGCGCCCCCGGCCGGCTTGGCGGCGTCGGAGCCGGCGGCGGCCGTGGTCTGCTTCGCCTCCGTCGAGACGGAGGAGCCGCCGGTGGAGTTGCAGGCCGTCGCGGAGAGCGTCACCAGTGCGGCGCCCAGCAGCAGCGCGGCGGTGCGACGGGTGGTGGTGCGGCCGGCGGTGCGACGGGTGGTGGAGCGGCCGGTGGTGCGGTGGGCGTTCGCGGACATGGGTGTCTCCCGGTGATCGGTGGTCTTCCCTGCGCCGCCCCCGTTCGGTGGCGACGGAGAGATCACACCATCCGAGCGTGAACCCTGTCAACGAGATTTCACAAAAGAGCTCTGTTCACATGTGAACTCGGGTCGAAAGGTGCGTCGCTATGCTGTGTGGTCACAGCCGACCCCGCCGCGCGGCCACCCCCACCGAAGGAGCCCCCGTGCCGGACCGCCCCGAAGTGACCGCCGTCGAGATCGCCCGGCTGGCCGGCGTCGGCCGCGCCGCGGTCAGCAACTGGCGCCGCCGCCACCCCGACTTCCCCCGCCCGGTCGGCGGGACCGACGCCAGTCCGACCTTCGCGCTCGCCGACGTCGACTCCTGGCTGCGCGCCCAGGGCAAGATCGCCGAACTCCCGCTGCTGGAACGGGCCTGGCAGCTCGTCGACACCCTCCGCGACCCGGCCGGCCACCCCGCCGCCCCGCTCGTCGAGGCGGGCGCCCTGCTCCTGCTGCTCCACCGCGCGCCCCAGCGCTGGGCCGAACTCGCCGACCAGCCCGACACCCGGCTCGCCCTCGCGCTGCCCCGGGCCGTGGCCGACACCGCCGTTCACGCCTTCGGTCCGGACGGCGCCCACCTCCTCGGCCTCCCCGGCCTGCTCGGCAGCACCCAGCTGGACCTCGCCCGGCTGCTCGCCGCGCTCGCCGCCGACGCCGGCCCGGCCGGCGCGTACGAGCAACTGCTCACCCGTCACGCCGAGGCCAACACCCGTCTGCTCAGCCCCACCCCGCCGGAGGCCGCCGAACTGCTCGCCGCCGTCGCCGGCGTCCCCGCCACCGTGCTCGACCCGGCCGTCGGCCTCGGCTCGGTCCTGCTCGCCCACCCGCCGACCACCGGCCGCTACGGCCAGGACGCCGACCCGGTCGCCGCCGCCCTCGCCGGGCTCCGGCTCGCCCTGCACACACCCGCCGGCGAGCCCGGCCCGCTCCCGCTCGACCTGCGCACCGGCGACGCCCTGCGGGCCGACGGCTACCCCGGCGACACCTTCGAGGCCGTGCTCTGCCAGCCCCCGTACAACGAACGGGACTGGGGCCACGACGAGTTGCAGTTCGACGCCCGCTGGCCCGGCGGTCTCGTGCCACCGCGAGGCGAGTCCGAACTCGCCTGGGTGCTGCACTGCCTCGCCCACACCCGCCCTGGCGGCCTGACCGCCCTGCTGCTCCCGCCGACCGTCGCCACCCGGCGCTCCGGCCGCCGCATCCGCGCCGAACTGCTCCGCTCCGGCGCGCTGCGCGCCGTCATCGCGCTGCCCGCCGGCGCCGCCCCGCCGTACGGCGTCCCGCTGCACCTGTGGGTGTTGCGCGCGCCGAAGCCGGGGGACGACTTCCGCCAGGTGCTGCTGCTCGACGCCGGATCGGCACCCCCGGCCGGGGCCGCGGGGGCGCCGGCCCCCGAGGGCGGCCGGGGCAAGGTCGACTGGCCCGAGCTGCGCCGCACCGTCCTGGGCGCCTGGCGGGGCTTCGACCTGTCCGCCCGCGAGGGGCTGCCGGTCCCGGCCGACCGCCCCGGCGTCCACCGGGCGGTGGCCGCCATTGATCTGCTCGACGACGAGACCGACCTCTCGCCGGCCCGGCACGTCCCGCCCGCCGCCCCGCTCGGCGGCGCGGCCGAACTCTCCCACCTCGGCAGCCGGTTGGCCGAACTCCTCGCCGACCTGGCCGACCCCGCCACGCTGCTGCCGCAGCCGGTCGCCGCAGCCGGGGCCGGGGCCGGTGCTGCAGCCAGTGCCGGGGCCGGTGCTGCGTCCACCGGCGTGGTCACCATCGGCGAACTGGTCCGCGGCGGCGCGCTGGAGGTGTACTCCTCCGGGGCCGGCGCCGGGGCCGGGGCCGGCGCCGCCACCCGCCCGGCCGGGACGGGTGCGGGTACCGGTACGGGCAGTGCGGGCGGCGGCGGGGAGGTCGTCCCCGTGGTCACGGACCAGGACCTCGCCACCGGTGCCGAGCCCAGCGCCGTCCTCGCCGGCGGAACCGGCCCCGCCGGGGACGTCCGCACCCGGCCCGGCGACGTCCTCGTCCCCGCCCTCGGCGGCGGCACCGCCCGCGTCGTCCCCGCCGAGGGCCCGCTGGTCGGCGTCGCCCTCGGCCGCCAGCTCCACCTGCTGCGACCCGACCCGGCCGCCCTCGACCCCGAGTTCCTGGCCGGCCACTTCCGTTCCGCCGCGGGCACCCGGCGCGCCGCCAGCCACGCCACCACCACCGCCCGGCTCGACATCCGCCGCGTCGAACTGCCCCGCCTCCCGCTCCCCGCCCAGCAGCGGCTCGGCACCGCCTTCGCCCGCCTCGCCGCCTTCGACACGGCCCTCGGACGGGCCGCCGCCCTCGGGCGCACCCTCGTCCAGGGCGCGACGGACGCGTTGGCGACGGGCACCCTGGCACCGCCCGTCGACTGAGGTGACGCACGCTCAGCAGTCCTCCCCGGGAAGGGCGACGGCGGCTCAGTAGCGGGGCGGTACCGGGGCGATACCGATGCGGCACCGGGCGGACGGAAGGCCTCCGGGCCGACCGGACCGGGCGGTACGGTGTGCTGAACCGTTCGCACCGCCACCGGTGCCGGCCGTCACCAGCTCAGGAGCGCGCATGTCAGGGCAGTACCCCGGGCAGTTCGGGCCGCCGCCCGGCGGCACTCCGTACGGGCCGGGCGGGATGCCGGGGGCGGTGCCCGCGCCGAGTGCGGTGCCCGGGGCGGCGGTCGGGGCGGCGCCGATACCCGGCCGGTTCGGAACGCCCGCGCGGGTGGCGTGCGCGGCGGCCCCGCTGCTGACGTTCGGCCTGCTCGGCGCGATCCCCTCGCTGCTGCTCGCGGTCCGGCGCAGACGGGCGTACGACGTCCTCGGCGCGGTGGTGTTCTGCGCCCTGCTGCTGACGATGATCGTCTCCGCCGGCATCTCGGGCTCCCTCAAGGACCCGACCGCCGACGTCACCGGCCAGATCACCCTGGCCGTGCTGTGGCTGACGCCGACGGCACACTTCCTGCTGATGGACCGCCGAGCGGTCTGGGAAGCCGGCCGGCGGCCCGCACCGCAGGCGCCGTACCCGTCGCCCTACCCGGCGCCGACCGCCTCGCCGTACGCCGGGCCGAGCGCCTCGCCCTACGCGGCGACCGCGCCCGGGCCCGACGCCTCGCCGTACGCCGGGCCGAGCGCCTCGCCCTACGCGGCGACCGCGCCCGGGTACGGGGTCCCCGTACCGGCCGGCGGGCCCGCTCCGACCACGCCCACCGCACCCCCGGCCCCCGCCGCGCCCGCCACCCCGGCCCCCGGCACCGCCCACGACCTGCGCGAACTCGGCGACCTGCTGCGCCGGCAGGCCCGCGAGGACCGGCCGTGACCGTCACCCGGCTGATCGCCGGCCGCTACCGGCTCACCGAGAAGATCGGGCACGGCGGCATGGGCCAGGTCTGGGCGGCCCAGGACGAGCGGCTCCACCGCCCCGTCGCGGTCAAGCTGCTCCGCCCCGAGCACCTGCTCCCCGGCGGCACCGGTCCGGGCAGCGGTCCCGCCGGTGGACGGAACCGGCACGGCGACGAGTTGAGCCGCCGCTTCCTGCGCGAGTGCCGGGTCACGGCCGCGCTCGACCACCCCGGCCTGGTCACCGTCTTCGACGCCGGAGAGGACGAGGGCGAGCTCTACCTCGTCATGCAGCGCATCCCGGGCGTCAGCCTGGCCGACCTCATCGCCGAGGACGCGCCCTTCCCCGTCGAACGCGCCGTCGCCGTCGCCGCCCAGCTCTGCAGCGCGCTGAGCGCCGTCCACGCCATCCCGGTCGTCCACCGCGACCTCAAGCCCAGCAACGTCATGGTCCGCGAGGACGGCCGCACCGTCCTGCTCGACCTCGGCATCGCCACCGCCCTCGACACCGAGGCCACCCGCCTCACCCTCACCGGCGTCCCCGTCGGCAGCCCCTCCTACATGGCCCCCGAACAGGCCCTCGCCGCGACCACCGACCCCCGCAGCGACCTCTACGCGCTCGGCTGCCTGCTGCACGAGATGCTCGCCGGCGAGGAACCGTTCCGGGCACCCACCGCGCTCGGTGTCCTGCGCCGACACGTCGACGAACCACCCGTCCCCCTGCGGGAGTTGCGCCCCGACGTGCCGCAGTCGCTGGAACGGCTCGTCCTCGACCTCCTCGCCAAGCGCCCCGCCGAGCGCCCCGCTGACGCCCAGACCGTGTACGGGCGGCTGCTCCCGCTGCTGCCCCCGGCCGCAGGCACCCCGCAACCCCGCTACGCGCCGCTGCCCGACCCGGTACGGCCGTACCGCTTCCCGCACCAGCCACAGCCCACCGCCGCGGCTGCCGCCGAGGCCGCGCCGCCGGTCCGCTCGGAGCCGCGCCCCTTCCTGCGCACGCCCGTCCCGGCCGTCCCGGCCGCTCCCGCGGTCCCGCCCGCACCCGCCACGCCACCGCCGTCGCTCCCCGACCTGGGTGCCCAGTGCGCCCGCCTCTCCGACCTCGTGGACGCCGGCCACCACACCGAGGTGCTCGGCCTCGCCGCCCACCTGCTGCCCCGCGCCGAAGCCGAACTCGGCGACGCCGCACCACTGGTGCGCACCATCCGCACCATCCATGCCCGCACCCTCCTCCACGAGGGCCACCCCCAGCAGGCCCTCGTCGAGTACCGCCGCCTCGCCGCCACCGCCGACGGCGGCCCGCACGGCCCCCAAGGCCTCGACCACCGCTACCGCGCCGCCATCTGCCTCGACCGGCTCGGCCACGGCGCCGACGCCCTCGCCGAGTACCAGGCCCTCCTCGTCGCCCACACGGCCCGCCTCGAATCCGGCCTCGACACCGATCCCGAGCGCAACTACGACCTCCGCGAGCGCATCGGCCTCCACCTCGCCGCCACCGGCGACCCCCAGAACGCCTGGCAGTGGCTGCTTCCCCTGCTGCTCGAACGCGAACGCCGCGACGGCCCGCACCACCCGACCGTCCGTCGCCTGCGCGAATCCCTCTCCACCCTCCACCCCCACCACCCCACCCCCTGGCCCCCGTCCCCCCGCTGACCCGAGGCCCGCGCCCGGAGCCCGGAGCCCGGAGCGGGAAGTCGGCGGGTCCGACTTCCCCTGCCGAGGCGGGTGTACCGGCGCCGGCCGGACGCGTTCGACCGCGGGCCCCTGTGCCCGGCCCGACTGCTCCGCCGTCGACGAGCCGGCCGTTTCCACTGGTGGGACGGCCGAGGGGGAGGCGCGTGCGGCGTGTGGCGTGCCAGCCCGGCGCCACGCCGTTCGGGGCCTCGGCCCGCCGGCCCGGTAAGGACCATGCGGGTGTGCTGAACGTGCGGGAGCGGGAAGTCGGCGGATCCGACTTCCGGTGCGGCTTCCGCGCCCGTCGCGCAGGGCCCTGCCGCCGGTGAGCGGGCCGATCTCCCTGGGCCATCTCCTCCGCAGGGGCCCCTGGCCCCGGGCGGTGGCGCTCGGGAGCGGGACGTCGGTGGGGCCGAACCCCGGGCGTGCGGGGGAAGGTCGGGGCGGTACTCCTTCGTACCCCCGAGCGCTGTGCGGGCCTGCCGGCCCCCGTGGAGCGCGCCGGGAGCCGGGAGCCAGGAGCCAGGAGTCGGGCGCGGGAAGTCGGCGGGGTCGACGTCCCGCGCGTGCGGGGATGCCGGTCTGCCGGGGCCTTCGGCCCGGCCCGCTGTGGGGATGCCGGGCAGGTGCACCGGGCGCTTCCGGCGCGTGCCCCTGGGCCCGGGCGGTGGGGCTCGGGAGTGGGACGTCGGCTGGGCCGGCGGGTCCCTGTGCCGGGCGAGGCCGTCGGGGCGGCCTGTCCGAGGCTGTTGGGGCGGGTGGGGTGACGGCCGTGGTGGGTGGTGGCGGGCGGGTAGGTTCGGAGTGTGACGACGAATGCTCCGGGCGCCAAGTTGATTCTGCTGACCACCACCCACCGGGTGGCTCCCGGTTTGCTGGCGTGGCCGGCGTGGGAGGCGCTGCGGTCGGCGGGGCGGGTGCTGGTGGGGGACGAGGGGCATCCGCAGGTGGCCGCGGTGCGGCAGGCCGGGGTGACGGTGGAGGTGGCGCCGGCCGGGTCGGTGCCCGCGCTGGCGCGGTTGCTGACCGGGCAGCCGGCCGGGGCCGGGGCGACGGTGTGGCTGGGCGGCCCGGACGGGGATCCGGGGCTGACCGACGCGCTGGCGCGGCTGGCGGTGGAGCGGGCGGGTGAGGTGCCGGAGATCGAGGTGCTCCCGGGTTCGTACGACCTGCCGGGGTCGCGGCTGCTGGACCTGGTGACGGTGATGGACCGGTTGCGCTCGCCGGGCGGTTGCCCGTGGGACGCCGAGCAGACGCACGAGAGCCTGGTGAAGTACCTGGTCGAGGAGGCGTACGAGCTGGTCGAGGCGATCGAGGAGGGGGACCGGGACACGTTGCGCGAGGAGCTGGGCGACGTGCTGCTCCAGGTGTTCTTCCACTCCCGGATCGCGGAGGAGCACCCGACGGAGCCGTTCACCGTCGACGACGTGGCCGGTGACATCGTCGAGAAGCTGATGTACCGGCATCCGCACGTGTTCGGGGACGTCGAGGCCGGTGGCGCCGCCGAGGTGGAGGCGAACTGGGAGCAGCTGAAGGCGGCGGAGAAGGCGGACCGCGAGTCGGTGCTGGACGGTGTGCCGGCCGGGCTGCCGTCGCTGGCGTACGCGGCGAAGCTGGTGTCCCGGGTGCGCCGGGCGGGCTTCACGGGGGTTCCGGACGAGCCGTACGAGCTGCCGGACGCGCTGACGGCGGAGTCGGCGGGCGGGCTGCTGCTGGCGGTGGCACAGCGGGCGCACGACGCAGGGGTGGACGTGGACGCGGCGCTGCGCTCGGCCGCGCGCGGGTACCGGGACGCGGTGCGCGCGGCCGAGGGCCTCAAGCCGGAGTAGGGCCCCGGCCCTGCCGGAGGGCGGGGCGGAGGCCGGGCGGGCGGGGCCGGGCGGAGGCCGGGGGCCCGGGCTGGGCCCCCGGGGTGCTCAGGCCGCCCGGGCGGCGGTCTCGACCGGGTGCCGCTGCGGCGGGACGAGTTCCCCGATGGCCTCGCCGACGAGGACGACGAGTTCGGCGAGCCGTTCCAGGTCGAGGTGGTCGGGCAGGTCGGCGAGGGAGACGATGCGCTCGCCGTCCGGGCCCGCGACGGCGAAGAGGTCGATCGGTCCGAGGTGCTTCTCGGCGGTGTCGACGAGGGCGGCGACGTCGCTGGGGCGGCGGATGTCGCCGGACACGCCGACGACGGGGCAGCCCGTCCGGTCGAGTTCGGCGGCGAGGTCCTCGGCGATGCCGACGTGCTGGTCGGCGATCAGCATTCCGGCGGCGCCGGCCGCGGCGAACCGGCGGGCGAGGTCGGCGCCCGACCCGCCGTCGAGTACCGCGATGACGACGACTGACCCGCTGACCCGCATGGCCTGCTCCTCCCTGTGGGCGACACCGCACCGGCGCCCACGCGTACTGCGGAGGATCGTAGGCAGTTCCTGACCCTCCGCAACAGGGATTACCCCTCAGGTGACCAGGCTCACGCCCGCCGTCCGGCCAAGAGCTTTCCAAGAGCTGTCCACGGACCGTCCACGGGTCGTCCACGGAGCGTTGGCGCGCCCGTCGCACGCCGTTGTCGGGGGAGTCGCGCGCCGTCGGCGGAAGGGGGCGCGCACCCACCGGATACGGTCGTCCCATGCCAGCTCAGCCCGACTCCGCCCGGTCCGCCGCAGTGCCGTCCGACGACCCCGCCCGGCCCGCGGGAGCGCGGCCCGACGCCGCCGCTCCGCAGCTGTTCACCTGGGAGTTCGCCGCCGACCCGTACCCCGCCTACGCGTGGCTGCGCGAGCACGCCCCGGTGCACCGCACGACGCTGCCGAGCGGTGTCGAGGCCTGGCTGGTGACGAGGTACGCGGACGCCCGGCAGGCGCTCGCGGACGGCCGGTTGTCGAAGAACCCGGCGCACCACAGCGAGCAGGCGCACCGCACCGGCCGGGTGGGCATCCCGGGGGAGCGGCAGGCGGACCTGATGACGCACCTGCTGAACATCGACCCGCCGGACCACACCCGGCTGCGCCGACTGGTGTCGAAGGCGTTCACCCCGCGCCGGGTGGCCGAGTTCGAGCCGCGGGTGCAGCAGCTCACCGACCGGCTGATCGACGGCTTCGCGCAGCGCGGTTCGGCGGACCTGATCCACGAGTTCGCCTTCCCGCTCCCCATCTACGCGATCTGCGACATGCTGGGCGTGCCGGCCGAGGACCAGGACGACTTCCGCGACTGGGCGGGGATGATGATCCGGCACGGGGGTGGTCAACGCGGCGGCGTGGGCCGGGCGGTGAAGCGGATGCGGGCGTACCTGCTGGAGCTGATCCACCGCAAGCGGGCGGACCTCGGGGACGACCTGATCTCGGGCCTGATCCGGGCGAGCGACCACGGTGAGCACCTGACCGAGAACGAGGCCGCGGCGATGGCCTTCATCCTCCTCTTCGCGGGCTTCGAGACGACCGTGAACCTCATCGGCAACGGGACGTACGCGCTGCTGCGCAACCCGGAGCAGCGCCGGTCGCTGCAGGAGTCGGTGGCGCGCGGGGAGAGCGCGCTGCTGGAGACGGGGATCGAGGAACTCCTGCGCTACGACGGGCCGGTGGAGCTGGCGACCTGGCGGTTCGCGACGCGGCCGCTGACCATCGGCGGGGTGGACATCCCGGTGGGTGATCCGGTGCTGGTGGTGCTGGCCGCCGCGGACCGCGATCCGGCCCGGTTCTCGGACGAGAACACCCTGGACCTGGCCCGGAAGGACAATCCCCACCTGGGGTTCGGGCACGGCATCCACTACTGCATCGGCGCTCCGCTGGCCCGTCTGGAGGGGCGTGCCGCGCTGGCGACGCTGCTTTCCCGGCTGCCGGATCTGCAACTCGCGGAAAGTCCGGAGAATCTGCGGTGGCGCGGTGGCCTGATCATGCGTGGTCTGCGGGAACTCCCGGTCGAATTCAGTCCGGAGAGCCGCTCCCCGCACACGCCTCCGCACTCCCCTTACGCGCCTCCGACAAACTGACACAAGGTGACGAAACGGCGGGCGATGCACTGACGGGGCGTCGCCCGACGGCCTTCCGGCGGGGTGTGAACGGCCATCAAACCAGACATGGCGGCGCCGTTGGTAGGCGATCGGACACGTGCCGTAATTTCTGTGTGATATCGGTGATATGAGCTTGTGATCGGTCTGAGGATCTGTCTAGTCTCCCTGGAGTTCGCAGCTGCGGACCTCGTGCGCGGAACGCCGAATCCTGCCCGCCGCGCCACGGGAAACCGACCAGACCCTGGGCAGGGGCGGGGGAACCAGGTTTGTTGCCGTCCCCACGGCTTGGGGTGAAGCCGCCCGCGCGGAATCGTCCGCGCACGGCGGCCGGGCCACCTCCCGGTCCGAACCCGACAGCTCACCTCGCAGGCGTGCGGAGAGGGACCTCCTCATGCTGTTCGTTGGATCCGGCCGCCACCGTCGTCGCACTCAGACCGAGAAGGCCATCGCCGTCGCCGGTGTGGCCGGCGTCGGACTCGCGATGCCGCTCCTCACCGCCACCGGCGCCTCCGCCGCCCCCGCCTCCACCTGGGACTCCGTCGCCCAGTGCGAGAGCGGCGGCAACTGGAGCATCAACACCGGCAACGGCTTCTACGGCGGCCTGCAGTTCACCTCCAGCACGTGGAAGGCGTACGGCGGCACCGCCTACGCGCCGCAGGCCAACCAGGCCAGCAAGGGGCAGCAGATCTCGGTCGCCGAGAAGGTGCTCGCCGCGCAGGGCCCGGGCGCCTGGCCGGTCTGCTCCGTCAAGGCCGGTCTGAGCAAGGGCGGCGCCCCGGCGTCCGTCGACACCTCCTCGGACGCCAAGCCGCAGTCCGCCCCGCAGCAGCAGACGCCCAAGCGCCAGGCCCAGAAGCCGGTCGAGAAGCCGGTGCAGACGCCCGCGCAGAAGCCGGTCGAGAAGCCCGCGCAGAAGCAGGCCCCGAAGCACGCCGCGCCCGACCGGGCCGAGAAGCCCGTCGACCAGTCGGCGCAGCAGTACGCCCCCAAGCACGCGGCCCCGCGCGCCGCCCAGCCGGCCCCGGCCGCGCAGACCGGCCACGACTACACCGTCCGCTCCGGTGACACCCTGTCGTCGATCGCCACCGCCCAGGGCGTGTCCGGTGGCTGGCACGCGCTCTACGACGGCAACCGCGGCACGGTCGGCGGCGACCCGGACCTGATCATGCCCGGCCAGGTGCTGCACCTCGGCTGAGTCCGTCCGCACCGGCACCGGCCCGGTGCCGGGGTGCGAAGAGGGGGGTCGGCGCCGCCGGCCCCCTTCGTCCGCATTCGCCCGGTCCGGTGGGACAAGCTGGGACAAGCAGGTGAACTACCGGTGGGTAGTGGGGCCACACGCTGAGACGGGACCGAGGCCGACGTGGTCCCGGGAGCCCGGGCGGTTAGGCTCTGGTCCGTAACGACTCCGCAATCGTCCCGCTGACAGCGCCACCGTCAGCCGGACCCTGCTTCCGCAAGGAGATGCCTCGTGCCGTCCATCGATGTCGTCGTAGCCCGTGAGATCCTCGACTCCCGCGGCAACCCCACGGTCGAGGTCGAGGTCGGCCTCGACGACGGCAGCACGGGTCGTGCCGCTGTCCCCTCGGGTGCCTCCACCGGCGCCTTCGAGGCGCTGGAGCTGCGCGACGGTGACAAGAACCGCTACTTCGGCAAGGGCGTGGAGAAGGCTGTCCTCGCCGTCATCGAGCAGATCGGCCCGGAGCTGGTCGGCTACGACGCCACCGAGCAGCGCCTGATCGACCAGGCCATGCTGGACCTGGACGCCACCCCGGACAAGTCCTCGCTCGGCGCGAACGCCATCCTGGGCGTTTCGCTGGCCGTGGCGCACGCCGCCTCCGAGGCCAGCGACCTGCCGCTGTTCCGCTACCTGGGCGGCCCGAACGCGCACGTCCTGCCGGTCCCGATGATGAACATCCTCAACGGCGGCTCGCACGCGGACTCCAACGTCGACATCCAGGAGTTCATGATCGCCCCGATCGGCGCGGAGTCCTTCTCCGAGGCCGTCCGCTGGGGCGTCGAGGTCTACCACACCCTCAAGGGCGTGCTGAAGGAGCGCGGCCTGTCCACCGGCCTCGGCGACGAGGGCGGCTTCGCGCCGAACCTGGACAGCAACCGCGAGGCCCTGGACCTGATCACCGAGGCCATCCAGAAGGCCGGCTACGTGCCCGGCCGCGACATCGCGCTGGCCCTGGACGTCGCCGCCTCCGAGTTCTACAAGGACGGCGCCTACCAGTTCGAGGGCAAGGCCCTGTCGGCCGCCGAACTCATCGAGTACTACGCCGAGCTGGTCGCCGCCTACCCGCTGGTCTCGATCGAGGACCCGCTGGACGAGTCGGACTGGGACGGCTGGAAGGCCATGACCGTCAAGCTGGGCGACAAGGTCCAGCTGGTCGGCGACGACCTGTTCGTCACCAACCCGGCCCGCCTGGCCAAGGGCATCGAGACCGGCACCGCCAACGCGCTGCTGGTGAAGGTGAACCAGATCGGTTCGCTGACCGAGACCCTGGACGCCGTCGAGCTGGCCCAGCGCAACGGCTACCGCTGCATGATGTCGCACCGCTCCGGCGAGACCGAGGACGTCACCATCGCCGACCTGGCCGTCGCCACCAACTGCGGCCAGATCAAGACCGGTGCCCCGGCCCGCTCCGAGCGCGTCGCCAAGTACAACCAGCTGCTGCGCATCGAGGAGATCCTCGACGACGCCGCCGAGTACGCCGGCCGCGGTGCCTTCCCGCGCTTCAAGCACGAGGGCTGAGCACCCGCCCCAGCGCACGCCTGACCGGTGCCCCGCCGTTCACCCCGTAGGGTGGACGGCGGGGCACCGTCGCGACCAGGAGGGGATACGGGAGATGGCAGGATGGAGGATCCCGGGCTTGGCGGCCCGGCCTCGGTTCACGAGCCGGGCGACCGTCCTCGTCCTGGTGCTCTGCTCGCTGGTGGCGATCCTCGCCTACCCGACGCGGCAGTTCATCTCCCAGCGCGCCGAGATCTCCGCCCAGCGGGCGAAGGCCGACCACGCGCGCCAGCAGGTCGAGCAGCTGCGCCGGGACAAGGCCCGCTGGCAGGACCCGGAGTACGTCAAGGCGCAGGCGCGAGCCCGGCTGCACTACGCGGTGCCGGGGGAGACCCCGTACATCGCGGTCGACCCGGCCGGCCAGACCTCCGCCAAGCCCTCCTCCTCCGCCGGCGCCCCGGCCACCGGCCCGGCAGCCGGTCAGGCGAACGCCGCCAAGCCCTGGTACGCCAGCATCTGGGACTCGGTCGACGCCGCCGACACCGCCGCGTCGGCCCCCTCCACCCCCCTTCCGCTCCCGCCGTCCTCCGTTGGAGACACCTCCCCCCATGACCACTGAGAACCACCCCACCGTCTCCGACGCCGACGTCGCGGCGATCGCCGCCCAGCTCGGCCGGGTGCCGCGCGGCCTGCGCGGCGTGGCGCACCGCTGCCCCTGCGGGAACCCGGACGTCGTGGAGACGGCGCCCCGGCTGCCGGACGGCACGCCGTTCCCGACGCTGTACTACCTGACCTGCCCCAAGGCCGCCTCGCTGATCGGCACCCTGGAAGCGGACGGCGTGATGAAGGACCAGACCGCCCGGCTCGCCGAGGATCCGGAGCTGGCCGCGGCCTACCAGGCGGCGCACGAGGACTACATCGCCCGGCGCGACGCGATCGAGGTGCTGGAGGGCTTCCCGAGCGCCGGCGGCATGCCGGACCGGGTGAAGTGCCTGCACGTGCTGGTCGGCCACTCGCTGGCGGCCGGAGAGGGCGTCAACCCGCTCGGCGACGAGGCGATCGGCATGCTGGAGGACTGGTGGGCCAAGGGCCCGTGCGTCTCCCCGGCCGAGGTGCAGGCCGCCGGTGAGCGGGTCGGCCGCAACCGCGCCAAGGACCAGGACCACGAGGCGGTGATCGCCGCCAAGCAGCAGAAGACCGCCGAGCGCGCCGCCAGGAAGCGCGCCGCGGAGGACGCCGGGCAGGACGCGACGGCCGCGGACGCCGACGGGCAGCAGGAGTCGCGGTGACCATGACCCGGGTGGCCGCGATCGACTGCGGCACCAACTCGATCCGGCTGCTGGTCGCCGACCTGGACCCGGAGACCGGGGAGATCACCGACCTCGACCGCCGGATGATCGTCAACCGGCTGGGCCAGGGCGTGGACCGGACCGGCCGGCTGCACCCGGACGCGCTGGCCCGCACCTTCGCGGCCTGCCGGGAGTACCAGGAGATCATCTCCGGCTTCGGCGTCGGCCCGGAGCGGGTCCGCTTCGTCGCCACCAGCGCCTCCCGGGACGCGGAGAACAGCGACGAGTACGTCAAGGGCGTGCGCGACGTCCTGGGCGTCGAGCCCGAGGTGGTGAGCGGCGAGGAGGAGGCGCGACTGTCCTTCCTGGGCGCCACCAAGGAGTTGACCGGCGGCCGGTTCCCGGCCCCGTACCTGGTCTTCGACCTCGGCGGCGGTTCGACCGAGTTCGTGCTCGGCACGGACGACGTGCAGGCGGCCCGCTCGGTGGACATCGGCTGCGTGCGGCTCACCGAGCGGCACTTCGACGGCGCCGAGCTGCCCTCCGAGGAGCAGATCGCGCTGGCGCGGGCGCACGTGCGGGCCGAGCTGGACAAGGCCGAGGAGGTCGTCCCGCTGACCGGCGCGGCCACCCTGGTGGGCCTGGCCGGGACGGTCACCACGGTGTCCGCGATCGCCCAGGGGCTGCCGGGCTACGACTCGGAGGCGATCCACCACTCGCGGGTCAGCCGGGAGCGCGTCGCCGGGATCGCGCGCGAGCTGCTGGCCGCGACCCACGCCGAGCGCGCGGCCATCCCGTCGATGCACCCGGGCCGGGTGGACGTGATCGCGGCCGGGGCGCTGGAACTGCTGGAGATCATGGAGCGGACCGGTGCCGCCGAGGTGGTCGTGAGCGAGCACGACATCCTGGACGGCATCGCCTGGGGTATCGCCTCCTGACCCGCCGCGGGTCTTACCCGACCGGCCCCGGCGCCCCTTCCGGGGAGCCGGGGCCGGGGCGCGCCCGGGTGCGTGCGAGAAAGTTCGTGAATTTCTTCACATGGCGATAGGGTCATTCGTCACACCTGCTCGCCCGCTACGTCCGAATTGTGGGACCGAAGGCTTCCCGGTCGCCGGGCCCGCTGGATCGCAGGTCAGGGCTCGCCCGAGGTTTGAAAATCGAAATCACGCGCGGGAACCCGGGCACTGTGCGGATCGTTGCTGCTCAGCAGGGTAGTGCTCCGGCGCACGTTCACCGGGGGGTGCGGAGGGGTGTGAGCACCCGCGCCGGGGCCGGTTTTGCGGCCGCGCAGTGTAGCACGGGGTGTCCATGAGCTTGTGACCGGGCTCACGAAGGCTGCTCCGGACGGTGCTGGATACTTTCGGATATGAGCACCACGGAGCGTCCTCGCATCCTCATTGTCGGCGGTGGTTACGTCGGCCTGTATGCCGCGATGCGCATCCTCAAGAAGATGCGCTACGGCGAAGCGACCGTCACGGTCGTGGACCCGCGGTCGTACATGACGTACCTGCCCTTCCTCCCCGAGGCGGCCGGCGGCAACGTCGCGCCCCGCAACCTCGTCGCGCCGCTGCGCAGCGCCCTCAAGCAGGCGGAGGTGCTGACCGGGTCCGTCACCGGCATCGACCACGCCCGCAAGGTCGCCACCATCCAGCCGGCGGCCGGCGACAGCTACGAGCTGCCCTTCGAGTACCTGGTCGTCGCGACCGGCTCGGTCTCCCGCACCTTCCCGATCCCGGGTCTGGCGGAGAACGGCATCGGCATGAAGACGGTCGAGGAGGCCATCGGCCTCCGCAACCACGTCATGGCCCAGCTCGACAAGGCCGAGTCCACCACGGACGAGGAGGTCCGCCGCAAGGCCCTGACCTTCGTCGTCATCGGCGGTGGCTTCGCCGGCATCGAGACGATCGCCGAGATCGAGGACATGGCGCGCGACGCGTCCAAGCTGTACCGGACCGTCAGCCGCGACGACATGCGCTTCGTGGTCGTCGAGGCCGCCAACCGCATCCTCCCCGAGATGGGCCCGGACCTCGGTCTGTGGACCAAGGAGAAGCTCGAGGAGCGCAACATCGAGGTCTACATCGAGACCTCCATGGACTCCTGCGTCGACGGCCACGTCGTTCTGAAGAACGGCATGGAGACGGACGCCTCCACCATCGTGTGGACGGCCGGCGTGAAGCCCAACCCGGTGCTCTCCGAGTTCGGCCTGCCGCTGGGCCCGCGCGGCCACGTCGACACCGCGCCGACCCTCCAGGTCCAGGGCTTCGACTACGTCTGGGCCGCCGGCGACAACGCCCAGGTCCCGGACCTCGCCGCCGGCGAGGGCGCCTGGTGCCCGCCGAACGCGCAGCACGCCTGCCGTCAGGCCGTCGTCCTCGGCGACAACGTCATCTCCGGTATGCGCGGCTTCCCGCAGAAGGAGTACAAGCACAAGAACCTCGGTGCGGTCGCCGGTCTCGGCCTGCACAAGGGCGTCGCGATCCTCTTCGGCAAGTACAAGCTGAAGGGCCGTCCGGCCTGGTGGTTCCACCGCCTGTACCACGGCGCGATGGTGCCGACCTTCAACCGCAAGGTCCGCGTCTTCACCGACTGGACCCTCGCGATGTTCCTGAAGCGCGAGATGGTCGGCCTCTCCCAGATGGAGAAGCCGCAGCTTCCGATCCAGGAGGTCACCCCGCCCACCAAGCCCGTCGAGGCCGCCAAGCCGGTCGCCGACAAGGAACTCGCGAGCAAGTAAGCGACTGAGACCCCGGTGTGGGAGCACCGGGGTATGAGTCGGAGGCCCTCCGCCCGGCAGTGTTGCCGGACCACGACCTCCGTGGTGCTCAGCCGGCCAGTGCGACCGGGCGGAGTACAGCAGTAGAAGAGCCCCTGCCGAAACCCTCCGGCAGGGGCTCTCCGCGTGACCGGTGTCAGTCGGTCTTGATGCTCGACAGGATGTCCAGCCCGGCGGCCCGGCGGGCCGGCCAGATCGCGGCCACCAGGCCGACCACCCCGGCCAGCGCCAGGAACATCGCCAGCTGGCCGTACGGCAGGACCGTGGTCAGGCCGGCCAGGCTCGACTTCAGGGTGCCGTTGATCGCCCAGGCGATGAAGCAGCCCAGGGCCAGGCCGATGCCGGCGCCGAAGACCGAGATCACCACGGACTCCAGCCGGACCATCCGCTTGATGCCCCGGCGGTCCAGGCCGATCGCCCGCAGCATCCCGATCTCCCGCTTGCGCTCGAAGACCGACATCGCCAGCGTGTTGATCACGCCCAGGATCGCGATCAGGACCGCCATCCCGAGCAGGCCGTACATCAGGTTGAGCGCGAAGGTGATGGTCTGGCTGAAGTCGTCGCGGACGTCCTGCTTGGACTTCACCTCGATCACCGGGTTGGCGCCCGTGGCGTCCTTGATCGACTGCTTGAGCGTGTCGGTCGCGCCGTCCTTGCCCTTGACCAGGACGTTCTCGATGTGCGGCTTCGGCTCGTGCTTGGCGATCTCGCCGTTGGTCAGGACGACCGGGCCGAGCATGCCGCCCGTCTCGTACACACCACCGACGGTGAGCGTCCCGGTGGACGCGTCCGGGTAGGTCGCGGTCATCGTGGAGCCGGTGGTGAGGTTGAACCTCTTGGCGACGTTCTGGTCCACCAGCAGCTGGCCCTTGCCGAGCGCGGCCGTGGAGCCGCTGACCAGCTTGACCTCGGCGAGCTGGTCGAAGGTGTCCGCGTTCAGGCCGGTGATCGCCTTGCTGACGCCGTTGAGCTCCCAGTAGACGACGGTCATCGGCGAGGAGGCGGCCACCCCGGGGGCCTTGGCGATCTGCGCGGGAACCTGCTCGGACAGGCCCATGCCGTTGGCGGTCGAGACGACGTAGTCGGCCTTCATCGAGCTGGTGACGGCCTTGTCGATGGTGCTGCCGACGGAGGCGCCGATCACGGTGAGGCCGCTGACGAGGGTCAGGCCGATGGTGAGCGCGGCGGCGGTGGCGGCGGTGCGGCGCGGGTTGCGCACCGCGTTCTGCTGGGCCAGCTTCCCCGGCGTGCCTCCGAGGCCGCGCAGCAGCGGGCCGAGCAGCGCCACCACCGGGCGGGAGAGCAGCGGCAGCAGGACGAACACGCCGATCAGGGCCAGGAACGCGCCCAGGCCGACCGGCATCCGGCCGTCGGTGTTGCCGGTGGAGGCGCCGTAGCCGATCAGGGCCAGGCCGCCGGCGGCGAGCAGCGAGCCGATCGTGTTGCGGACCACCAGGCTCTTCTGCGAGGCGGGCTGGTCACCGCTGCTCATCGCGGCCACCGGGGCGATCCGGGCGGCACGCAGGGCCGGCAGCAGGGCCGACAACACCGTCACCACGACGCCGACCACCAGGGTCACCGCCACGGTGAGCGGCTTGATCACCAGGGCGCCGCTCGGCATGTTCTCGTTCAGGCTGCCGATTAGGGACTGCATCCCGGCGCCGATCCCGACGCCCGCGGCCAGTCCGGCCACCGCCGAGACCGTTCCGATCGCCAGGGCCTCGACCAGCACCGAGCGGGTGACCTGCTTGCGGCTGGCGCCGATGGCCCGCAGCAGCGCGAGTTCCTTGGTGCGCTGGGCGACCAGCATGGTGAAGGTGTTGGCGATGATGAAGATGCCGACGAAGAGCGAGATGCCGGCGAAGACCAGCAGCATGGTGCGCATGCTGTCGGTGCTCTTGGTGATCATCTGCTGCTCGTCGGCCTTGAGCTTGGCGCCGGTCTCGACGTCGAACTGGTGGCCCGTCGGCATTGCGGGCTGCGCCTGGGCGAGCAGTGCGTCCTCGGAGGTGCCGGGCTTGGCGGTGAGCACGATGCCGCTGTAGCGGCCGGGCTCCAGGAGCAGCTGCTGGGCGGTGGCCCGGTCGAACAGGGTGAGCGTGCCGCCGGTGTTCACCACCGGGTCGTCGGTGGTGAAGACGCCGGTGAGCTTCGCCTCGATCACCGGGCCGTTCGCGGCCACCCGCACGGTGTCGCCGACCTTGTAGCCCGCCTTGTCGGCGGTCTTGCGGTCGAGCGCGATCTCCTTGTCGTTCTTCGGGCCCTGGCCCTCGGCCATCGGGTAGCGCGGGTCCCTGCCGTCCTGGCCGGGCGCGAAGTTGGCACCCTTGGCGGCCCAGAACTGGCCTATCAGGTTGCCCTTGTGGTCGGCGACGCCGGTGAAGCCGCTCACCACGCCGCGGGCGGTGGCGGTGCCCGGGAGGGCGGCCAGCTGCCGGACGGTGGCGTCGGTGAGCGTGGCCGGGCCGCTCTCGCTCTTCTGCCGGGCGCTCGCGGCGGAGCCGGCCGCGCGGTCCACGACCTGGACCGACACGTCGGAGTAGCTCTTGGAGTTGCTGTCCCGCATGGCCTTGCCGAAGGTGTCGGAGAAGACCATCGTTCCGGCCACGAAGGCGGTGCCGAGCATGACGGCCAGCGCCGTCATGAGCAGTCGGCCCTTGTGGGCCAGCACGTTGCGCAGTGCGGTGCGATACATGAGGTGTCCTGGGAGGGGTCGGTGGGCGTGCTTCGGGCTGTCGGAGCGTCAGCTGGTGCGGCCCTTGGCGTCGAAGCGGCGCATGCGGTCCAGGACGGTGTCGGCGGTGGGGTGGTGGAGTTCG
>NZ_JBHWCL010000132.1:0-28254 GCF_042735125.1 Kitasatospora sp. NPDC059599
GGGGACGGGGACCTGACGTTCTTCGGTGCGGCGGCGAAGTGCTACGCGTCGGACGCGGCGATGGAGATCACGACGGACGCGGTGCAGTTGCTGGGTGGGTACGGGTACACCCGTGACTACCCGGTGGAGCGGATGATGCGGGACGCGAAGATCACGCAGATCTACGAGGGCACCAACCAGGTCCAGCGGATCGTGATGGCCCGCAACCTCCCGTAACCCGGCCTGACCTGCGCTGACGGCCGGACCGGAGCGTGGCCCGGCCGTCGGCGCCCGGACGGTGCGCCGATGTAGGTTGCGGAGAATGAGCGAGAAGGAAGAGCAGGACCTGCCCATGAACGACGGGCCCGCCAAGCCCGCGATGCGCGAGGCGCTGGTCGCCGCGGCCTTCGAGCTCTTCCTGGAGCGAGGCTTCGAGCAGACCACCGTCGACGACATCGTCTCGCTGGCCGGTGTCGGCCGGCGCTCCTTCTTCCGCTACTTCCCGGCGAAGGAGGACGTGGTCTTCCCCGACCACGAGCGCAGCCTCGCCGAGATGACGGAGTTCCTGGAGTCCGGCAGCGGCGAGGAGGATCCGGTCCGGCACGCCTGCGACGCCGCCCGCCTCGTCCTGCGGATGTACGCCGAACAGCCGTCCTTCTCCGTCCAGCGCTACCGGCTGACCCGCAAGGTGCCCGGACTGCGGGCGTACGAGCTGTCGGTGGTCTGGCGTTACGAGCACACCCTCGCCGCCTACCTGCGCGGCCGCTTCGCGGCCCGCCCGGACGGCCCGCTGCGCGCCGACGTGATCGCGGCGGCCGTCGTCGCCGCGCACAACCACGCCCTGCGCACCTGGCTGCGCTCGGGCGGGGAGAGCGACTGGGTGGCCGAGGTGGACGCGGCGATGGCCTTCGTCACCGGCACCTGGAGCGACCGGCCGGCCGAGGCCGCCGGCGAGGGCGAGTCCGACGAGGTCGTGGTCCTGGTCGCCAGCCGGCGGGCCCCGCTGTGGCGCATGGTCCAGGGCATCGAGAGCGCGCTCGGCGGCGACACCCGGCAGGTCTGACCGGCGGACCGCCGGGGCCCGCGCTCCCGCTCACCCGTACGGCGCAACCGTGCCCGTTCCCGACCCCGCACGGCCCGCGCACCGTGCGGGGCCGCCCTCCCCGGGTGAGACTCGGTCGCAGGACGGGCCACCGTGGCATCGGGCGGCCCGGGATCGCGAAGGAGCGGCCATGCCGGGGACGCCCCAGCAGCAGGACGGCGGTCCGACCCTGCGTGAGGTGCTGCTGCGCAAGGGCTACTTCGGCCTGCTGCTGCTCTCCGGCCTGGTCGGCATCCCGGTCTCGCTGGCCGCGTTCGGCTTCCTCGGCCTGGAGCACCAGCTCCAGCACTGGGTCTGGGAGAGCCTGCCGGAGACCGCGGGCTACAGCCAGGCCCCCTGGTGGTGGGCGCTGCCCGCGCTGCTGCTCGCCGGCCTGCTGCTCGCCCCGATCGTCATCCGGCTGCCCGGACGCGGCGGCCACATCCCGGTGCAGGGGCTCGGCGGACCGCCCACCCAGCCCGTCGCCGTCCCGGGCGTGGTGCTGGCCGCACTGGCCTGCCTGCCGCTCGGCGTGACGCTCGGTCCGGAAGCGCCGCTGATGGGGCTCGGCGGCGGCCTCGCCCTGCTCGCCGTCCGTGCCGCCAAACGGGCCCAACACCCGCAGCTGGTGGCGGTGCTGGGAACGGCGGGCGCGGCGGCGGCGATCTCCACCATCTTCGGGAGCCCGCTGGTGGCCGCGGTCATGGTGCTCGAGGCGGCCGGACTGGGCGGCCCGCAACTGGTCGCACTGATCCTGCCCAGTCTGCTGGCCAGCGGCATCGGCGCACTGGTCTTCACCGGCTTCGGCCACTGGACCGGCCTGGCGATCGGAGCGCTCTCGCTCCCGACCGTCCCCAAGAGCGCCGTCCCCGACCCCGGCGACTTCCTGTGGGGCATCCCGCTGGCCGCCGCGGTCGCCCTGCTCCTCGTGACCGGGCAGACGATCGGCCGGCGGGTCAAGGGCTTCATGGCGGTGGACACCGCTCGGCGGACCGCCGTCCGGACGGTGCTCTGCGCGGTCGTCGTCGGCGGCTTCATCACCGCGTACGCCCTGCTCACCGGCCGCTCCCCGGAGGAGGCCGCGCTCTCCGGCCAGGCCACCCTGAGCACGCTCGCCGCCGACCCGGCCGCCTGGTCGATCGGTGCGCTGCTCGCCCTCGTGCTCTGCAAGGCGCTCGCCTGGGGGGTCGCGCTCGGCAGCCTGCGCGGCGGGCCGATCTTCCCGGCGATCCTGCTCGGCGCCGCGCTCGGCATCGCCTGCGCGCCGCTGCCGGGCTTCGGCACCGAACCCGCCCTGGCCGTCGGGCTGGCGGCCGCCGGCGCCGCCGTCACCCGGCTGCCGGTCACCAGCGCCGTGCTGGCCACCGCTCTCCTCGGGATCGACTCGGTGGACGCCATGCCACTGGTGATCGTCGCGGTCGTGACGGCGTTCATCACCGGCGAGGCGCTCCGGGGCCGGAAGAAACGCGGCGCGACCCCGGCCGACCGGGCGGCAGCCGGGGCCGGGGCCGGCTGAGGTCCGGGCCCTCGGGCTGTCGACGTTCGGAGCGCCGGAGACCGCTGCGAGGGACGGGAAGTGGACATCCGTCGATTCGGGGGTGACGGCGCGGCCGGGTGCGCCATAACGGCGTCTACCAGGACGGCGGCCTGCTCGTCCACCTGCCCGCCCTGAACCGCCGGCCCGCGGTCTTCCTCGCCTTCCAGTCCCAGCCCTGGCACACAGACGACCGCACCGGCCACACCCTGCCGGCCCACGCCCCCGTCCCGCGCCCCAGCCGGCACCACCGGTCGGCCGACCACCGGCCGTAGCCGCGGCGGCTCCCCGCGGGACGCGCCGCGACGGCCTCCCCGGCGCGGACGGTGGTCCGGCCGGGAAGGCCGTCGGTGCTCCCGTGCCGCCTGCGGGGGTTCAGGCGGCGGAGGAGCAGGGGGTTGCGGACGCCCGGATCGCGGGGTCCGTCAGCTGCGGGCCGGCCCGGGTGTGGCCGGGGTTTCGGTGCGCCGCTCCGAGCGGGTGACGAGCCGCCAGGCGCAGAGCGCACCGAGCAGGTAGGAGACGCCGACCAGGACGAACGAGACGGAGGCGCCGCGGCTCCAGTCCGAGGTGGCGTGCAGCACCACGCCGATCACCGCGATGCCCACCAGGGAGCCGATCTGGCGGTTGGCGTTCAGCACCGATCCGGCGACGTTGGCGTGCTCCGGCCCGGCGGAGTCCACCATCGCCGCGGTCATGCCGGGGGAGATGATGCCGGACCCGAGGCTGGCCAGGCCGATGCCGACGGCGATCAGCCAGTAGGGGGTGGTGGCGGAGACGGCGGTCAGGGCGAGCGAGCAGACGCCCGCCAGCAGCATGAAGACCGTCAGCAGCGGTCCGTTGGCGTACCGCCCGGAGATCTTCGAGTAGACCACGTTCGCCACCGGGGACAGGACGGTGATCGGGATCAGTTCCAGGCCGGCCACGAACGGGCTGGCACCCTGGGCGTGTTGGAAGAACAGGCCGAGCATGAAGATGGTGCCGAACAGCGCGAAGTTGAAGAAGAAGCCGACCAGGTTGGCGCCGGAGAACCCGGGGCGGCGGAAGAGCGTCCACGGCATGACGAGCTTGTCGCCGCGGCGCTCGCGCCGGACCAGGAGCACGGCGGCGACCAGTGCCACGGCGTACGCGACGACCACCGGGGTCGCTCCCCAGCCGAGCTGCGGGCCCTCGATCAGGGCGTAGCTGAGCGCCGCGAGGGCCACGATCCAGATCAGGTGGCCGAGCGGGGCGGGCCGCGCGGAGCGGGCCTCCGGCCCCGCGACGAACCGCTTCGTCATCAGCATGCCGACGACGCCGATCGGCAGGTTGAGCAGGAAGATGCTCTGCCAGCCGAGCGAGCCCACCATGAGGCCGCCGAGCGTCGGGCCGATGCCCGAGGAGGTGGCGACGATCGCGGACCACAGGCCGAGCATCCGGGTGCGCCGGCGCTTCTCCGGGAACGAGAACACCAGCAGGGACAGCGAACTGGGCATGAACAGTGCGGCGCCGGCGCCCTGCAGCATCCGGGCGGCGATCAGCAGCTCCGGCGTGGTGGACAGCGCGCACCCGAGCGAGGCCAGCAGGAACAGGCCCATGCCCCACATGTAGACCGTCTTCGCGCCGAGCCAGTTGGCGAGGCCGCCGGCCAGCATCAGCAGGGACGCGAAGGTCAGGATGTAGCCGTCGACGACCCAGGTGAGCTGGGTGAGCGTGGCGCCCAGCTTCTCCTGGAGGGTCGCGCCGGCGACGTTGACGATGGTGACGTCCAGGGTGGCCATCACGAAGCCGGTGGCCAGCGCGGCGATCTTCAACCCGCCGGAGGTGTCCGGCGGGGCGGCGGGGGAGGTGTCGGTCTGCGCCGGACTGGTCTCGGCGGTTGTCATCGCTGGTTCCTTCGTTGCGGGTGACCGCTGCGCGCGGAGCGAGCAACTCGCTGTCGGCACGGTCGAGTTGGGTTGGAAGGCGCGGTTCAACTGAAGGGCATATGACGATGCATGTCAAATTGGATGGTGGTCGTCATATGGCTGGAGTCGTACGATGGGCGCGCAGCGAAACCAGAGAGGTGCCACGTGACTGCACACGCCGCCGCAGCAGACCGCATCGGTGACCACCCCGATGCCGCGGACATCACCCTGCAGCGCATCCTGGAGGCCTTCGCGGACCCGGTGCGCCGCAGCATCGTCCGGCAGATCGCCGACGCGCCCGGCGACACCGCCTGCGGCACCTTCGACATCTCGGTGACCAGGTCGACCGGGACCCACCACTTCCGGGTGCTGCGGCAGTCCGGGCTGATCCGGCAGTACTACGTCGGCACCTCCAAGATGAACACCCTGCGCCGCGACGACCTGGAGCAGGCCTACCCGGGCCTGCTGGACGCCCTCATCGCGGCGGCGGACCGCGAGGCCGCCGCCGGCTGAGCACCGCGGCGACGCCGCCCCCGGCCCACCACGACGGCACCCGGAGGGGCGCCGGCGCCCAACCCGGAGGGGCGCCACCGCGCGCCCGGAGTCAGTGCAGCGCGGCGAGTTCCGCAGCGTCGAACGGGCGCAGCCCGTCCGTCCGTCCGGTGCGCACCTGCTCGGCCCAGGCCGGGTTCGCCACCAGGGCCCGGCCGACCGCGACCAGGTCGAACTCGCCCGCCGCGAGCCGCTCGGCCACCAGGCCGATGTCGTCGACCTCCGCGCCCTTGCCCTCCACGTACCCGAGGAAGTCGCTGTCGCGCAGGCCGACCGAGCCGACGGTGATGGTGGGCCGGCCGGTCACCTTCTTCACCCAGCCCGCCAGATTGAGCCCCGAGCCCTCGAACGCGGGCTGCCAGAACCGCCGGGTCGAGCAGTGGAAGACGTCGACCCCGGCGTCCACCAGCGGTGCCAGGAAGGTCTCCAGGGCCTGCGGGTCGTCCGCGATCCGGGCCCGGTAGTGCGCCACCTTCCACTGCGAGATGCGCAGGATGACGGGGAAGTCCGGCCCGGTCGCCGCCCGGCAGGCCCGGACCACCTCGGCGGCGAACCGCGTCCGGCCGGCCGGGTCGCCGCCGTAGCGGTCGGTGCGGCGGTTGGTGACGTCCCAGAAGAACTGGTCGAACAGGTAGCCGTGGGCGGCGTGCAGCTCGACGCCGTCGAAGCCCAGGCGCCGGGCGTCGGCGGCGGCTCGGGCGAAGGCCTCCACGACCTCGGCGATGTCGGACTCGGACATGGCGCGCCCGGCCGGGCTGCCCGGCTCCCGGCCGGAGGGGCTGATCAGGCCGCCCGGCGGGTCGAACAGCTCGACGCCCTTCGGCGCCGTACGGCGCGCCTCCGTCAGGGACTTGCCCCACAGCAGCGGGTCCTGGCCGACGTGCCACAGCTGGGGGACGATCCGCCCGCCGGCGTCGTGGACCGCGCGGACCACGCCGGCCCAGCCGGCCAGGGCGTCCACGCCGTGGAAGCGCGGCACCGACGGCCGGTTCCCGGCCGCGGGGTGACCCACGAAGGTGCCCTCGGTGATGATCAACCCCACGCCGTGCCGGGCCCGGCGGGCGTAGTACTCGGCGACGTCAGCGCCGGGCACCCCGCCGGGGGACAGGTCGCGGGACATCGGGGCCATGACGATCCGGTTGTCCAGGGCCAGTCCACCGGCCTTGAACGGCTCGAACAGCGGTGCCGCGGCCGCCGGTCGCGGCGGTGTCGTGCTCACGTGACTGCCTTCCTTCCAGACGGTCCTGCGGTCAGCCGGAGAGGCCGGTCAATGCCCGCATCTCGCCGGGGGTGAACATGTGCGGGAAGAGCACGCCGCCCGGGTCGAGCGGGGCCGAGCCGTCCAGGCCGCCGAGGTCCACCGGGGTGAAGCCGGCGTCGTGGACCAGCCGCGCCACCACGGCCTTGGCCGGGGCGTCGTCGCCCGCGATCGCGATGGCCCAGAAGTGCCGCTGCCTCGTCCCGCGGGACCAGAGCAGCTCGTCCATGACGTGGGTGAACGCCCGGACCACGGTGGCGGCCGGCAGCTGCTTCGAGGCGTGCCGGCCCTGGGTCACCCCCGGGGTGAGGGTCGAGACCACCCGGCCGTCCTCGGTGAGCGACACCGGGTTGGTGGCGTCGATGACGATCTTCCCGGCCAGGTGCTCGCCGACCTCGCCGAGCACCCCCTCCGCCGCCTCGTACGGGACGGACAGCAGCAGGACGTCGGCCGTACGGGCCGTCTCGGCGAGCGTCGCCGCCCGGGCCCCGGCGCCCAGTGGCTCGACGAAGGAGGCCAGGTGCTCCGGGGTGCGGGAGCCGAACGTCACCGAATGGCCGGCGGCCAGCCAGTGGCGGCCGACCGGCCGGCCGATGTTGCCGGCGCCGAGGACGCCGAGCTTCAGCGGCGTCGTGGGATTGGTCATGGCAGTGGGTTCCTTCGACGGGGCGGAACGGGGCGGGAGGGGGCAGCCCGGGGCGGGCGGGGCGCTGGGTGGGCGGTGCGAGGGCGGTGCGAGGCGGTGCGGGCTCAGGCCGCGAGGGACTCGGCCGCGGCGTTGCGCTCGGCCTCGGTGCGGACGTCGAGCTGCTCGTAGTCCTTCTTCGCCGCCTCGATGGCGTCCTCGATCGACAGGACCCGGGGCAGGCCGAAGACCTCGGTGATGCCCTCCAGCCGCTCGGGGATGGTGCCGCCGATGATGTGGGTGGGGATCTTCAACTCGTCCAGCACGTTCAGCAGGTGCTCGTCGGAGAGGACCCGGAAGCGCTCGTTGACCGGGCGGTGGCCGTTCGGGTCCAGCGGGAACTCGATCGGCAGGTGGACGAAGGCGTCGTAGGTCTCCTTGGCGTACTGCTTGAGCGCGACGCCGAGCTGGGCGACGACCTGCTCGTAGAAGCGGATCTCGTCGGTCTTCTCCACCGACTCCAGACCGATGGACTCGTTGGGGTTGATCCCGACGGTGACGCGCACGGTGGCGTAGGTCCACTCGTGCAGCGAGGAGCCGTCCGAGATGTAGCCGCCGGGCAGGTGGCTCTCGTGCACCGCCCGCTCGACGTAGCGGCGCATCACCAGCTGGATCAGCTCGGCCGCGTTGCACTCCTCCAGGGTCTTGCCCGGGACGGCGTGCGGCAGGATCTCCCGCATGGTCTTGGCGTGGGTGCGCGGGATCCCGGTCAGGTGGGCCAGCGCCATGGTGGTGAGGGTCTTGCCGGAGGAGTAGGTGCCGGAGATCGCGAGCTTCATCGTGTGCCTCTCGAAGAACGGACGGCTGTCAGGGCTGTCAGGGCTGTCAGTGCGGCGGTGCGGGCGGTGCGGTCGGGGTGTTCGTTCCGGGCCGGCCGGGCGGGACGCGCAGGGCGGACGCACGCGGAAACCGGAGCGCTCGCAAGGGCGGCCGGACGGCGTGGGGAGAGCGGAGGGCGCGGGGGAACGGATTGCCCCGGAAGGAAGAAGCGCGGGGAGCGCCGGAGGGCGGTGGAACGGGGAGCACGGGGAAACGTGATCCACGAGAAGCGCTGAGGACGCGGCTCCCGGCCCGGGGGCGTCACCGGCGGTCCGGTGAGTCTTTCCGGTCCGGCGGGAAGCGGTGCGTGAGAAAGGCTAGCGGCCGTCGAACTCGTGGTGCCAGGTTTCCCGTTTGCACAGCTGCGCTCTTTTCCGCCGGGCGAAAGGGAACGGCTGCGCGGGGCGAAAGGGGAGGGCCGTGCGGAGCGAAAAGGGGACGTCTTCGCGGAGCGAAAGGGGGAGGGCGGTGCGGAGCGGAACGGGCTGTGCGACTGGCGCCGGGTCCGCAGTTGCACACGGTCGGTGTCCGGTCCGGCCGGGCCCGGCGCGGGGGAGCCGTCCGCAGGTCAGCCGAGGCGGAGGGCCGTGCGCAGTACGTGCCAGGCGTCGTCGGGTTCGACCGGGACGCCGTGCGAGGCGTCCCAGGTCGGCATGTAGGAGAAGCCGTACAGGACGACCAGGATCAGGTAGGCGAGGGATTCTGCCGGGTAGGACGGCGTGATCTCCCGTTCCTCCTGGGCTCTGCGCACACTCGTGACCATTTCCCGGCGGATGTCTCCGAAGAAACCGTCCGAATCGCCCTCGCAGCGTTCGCAGTCCGCGGCGAGCCGGAGAGCGGCCCGGAAGCGGACGTTGGTTTCGAACTGTCCGCGCATCCGGCCGAGGAGTTCGGTGAGCGCCGCGCCCGCCGTCGGCCGGGGGAGCGTGTCGGCGGGCGCGTCCCGGAGGCGTTTCCAGTGTTCGGCGCTCTCGTCGACCAGTGCGGAGGCGAGTTGGTGTTTGGAGCCGAAGTGCGCGTACAGCGCGCCCTTCGTCATGCCCGTCCGGGCCACCACGGCCTCGACCTTGGTGGCGGCGAAGCCGTGGACGGCGAACTCCTCGGCTGCGGCGTCCAGTACGCGTTCACGGGTCAGCCACGCCCTGGCCTGTTTCACCACCGTGGCACCCTCGTCACTCTGTTCATCGCTGGAAACCTACCTATGCGAAGGTTTGTTGTCGAGGGTAGTCGATGCCCGGGCCGGCCACCCGCCGATGGCCGGCCGTTCGCTGACGCACCGTCAGGAGTCGGTCGGGGCCGCCGGACCGAGCAGGGCGTCGGCGTACTCGGCGGCGGCCGCCGAGGGCCCCAGCGCGCCGTGCGTGGCCGCGGTGGTGATGTCGCGCCAGTACCGCTGGAACGGGGAGCCGTCCCGGTGGACGTGCGAGCCCGAGGCGTGGAAGAGACGGTCCACGGCGGCCGCGCACCAGCGCACGGCCGTGACGGCGTCCCGCCGGTTCTCTGCCACCAGCAGCGGCGTCACCGGGTCCTCGTCGGCGCGCCGGGCCGCCCGCTCCAGGAGCAGCCGGGCCGCCGCGATCTGCGCCGAGCCCTCGCTCAGCGCCCGGTCCGACTCCGTCCGCCGGGCAGTCGCGGCGGCGCTCCAGGCGTCCAGGGCGCCCCGGGCCGCGCCGGCCACCGGCGCCGCGAACATCAGCGCGCCGACCAACTGCACCGGGACCCGGTGGCAGCGGGCCGCGTCCTGCGAGACGGGGTGCCGCAGGTCCGCCATGGTGAAGGAGAGCCGGTCGGGGACGAACGCCTCCGCCACCTCGACCGCGTGGCTGCCCGTCCCGCGCATGCCCAGGCTGCGCCAGGTGTCCAGCGCGGTCCAGTCCGCCCTGGGGACGGCGAGGATCCGGTGCTCGGGGCGGTCCGGCGTGCCGGTGCGGCTCGCCAGCAGCAGCCAGTTTGCGTGGTCGACCCCGCTCGCCGTGTCCCACCGGCCGCTGAGCAGCCAGCCGCCCGGCACCCGTACGGCCCGGCCGCGCGGCGGCATGATGGCGGTGGCGACCAGCACGTCGGGGGAGTCGCGCCACAGCGCCGTCCGGCCCTCCTCGGGCAGGTAGGAGGCCAGCCGCCCGTGCGCCGCGAACAGGGCGGCGCACCAGGCGGTGGACGGGCAGGTCCGCGCGACGGTCGCCGAGGCGGCGAGGAGCGCGGAGAACGTCCCGGCCGTGCCGCCGAACCCGCGCGCCACGAAGTGCCGGGGGAACCCGGCAGCGGTGATCGCGGCCACCGTCTCCGCGCCGAGCCGGCGCCGGTCCTCCAGCGCGGGCAGATCCCGCTCCGCCGCCCGGACCACCCGTCCGACGGCCTCGGCGGGGAGCTCCGCGGCCTCGGGGAGCTCCGAGGTTTCGGCGGGGCGCTCGGCGGCGTCGGCGGCCCCGCTCACGGGGCGTCCCCGCGGGCCGTCACGTCGTCCAGCGGTGCGTACCCGAGCAGGGCCGAGGCGAGGGTCGCCCCGCCCTGGACGGCGGCGACCTCCGTCGTCCCCGGCTCCGGTCCGGGCCGCGCGGCGACGCGCACCGGCGCGTCCGGCTCCCCGAACGCGGTGAAGGCCGCGCGGACGCGGGTGGGGTCGGGCGGTGCGCCGATCGCGCGGGCGGCCTGCCGGAACGCTTCCAGCAGCACCATGCCCGGCACGTGGTCGGACGGGTGGTCGAAGAGCACCGGGTGGCCGGGGTCGGGGTCGAGCAGGAACGTGCCGGGCGCGCTCCCCGGGGTGCGGGCGAGCAGCACGTGCCGGCCGTCCGCGTACCCGGCCTCCCGGGGGGCGAGCCGCCGGGACTCCCCGGCGGGCGGCCCGGAAGGGGCCGCCGCCTTCCGCCGGGCGCGGTCGCGGACCAGGGCGTAGAACTCGGGGTCCCGGACCTCCCAGTGGATCCCGGCCCGGCCGGCGGTCACGCCGTCGACCGACACCACGGCGTCCAGCGCCAGGCCGGTGCGGTGCGGCGTGGTCACCGTCTTCGTGCAGACGGCGTCGAGCACGGCGTGCTGCGGGCCGGCGGGCCGGTGCGTCGAACCGGCCCGGGTCAGCCGGAGGTCGAGGGTGTCGAGGACGAACGGGTGGCCCTGCGGGACGCCGTGGAACCGGTGGGACAGGTGGATCAGGGCCTGGCGGACCGTCTCGACCACCAGCAGCGGGTCGGTCGGCAGGCCCGTCCCGCCGTGGTGCAGGAAGCGGTGGCGGTCCCAGCGGGCGGCGACGCGGAACCGGTCGTCGCCCGTGCGGGCGGCGTCGGTGAGGAGGACCTCGCCGGGGGCGGCCTTGTGGACGGCGGCGGCCGGCAGGCGGTGCCGGAACGAGAGTCCGCGCCGGGGCGAGGCCCGGGCGGCCGGTGGCAGGTACCTTGGCGATGCGGTGATGCTGGACATACGAGCACGTCCCCCGTTGGTGAGCCGTTCCCTAAGGTGGTGCCACCCCGCTGCGGACGCGGGTCACCCCCCAGGTGGCCGTTGATCACGGCCCGAAAATATACCTGGGAGAAGGTATATAGCCAGGATCGACGGGACGCGAGAGAGGAACAGAGAACAGTGAGCCAGAGCAAGAGTGCCGCCACCGAGCCGCTGTGGCCGGCGCTGCGCACCGGTGCGACCGGGCCGTGTCTGCGCCAGGAGCGCGCCGAGCGCACCAGGGAGCAGATCCTGCACTGCGCCGCGCGGATCTTCGCCGAGCGCGGCTACGAGCGCACCGGCATCAAGGACGTGGCCGACGAGGTGGCCATGACCAAGGGCGCGGTCTACTTCCACTTCCCCAACAAGCAGGCGTTGGCCGTCGCCGTCGTCGAGGAGCTGTACTCCCGCTGGCCGGTGACGCTGGAGGCGGTGCGGGCCAAGGGCCTCTCGCCGCTGGACACGGTGATCGAGATGTTCAACGCGGCCACCACCGCGTTCCTGGAGGACCCGATCATGCAGGCCGGCACCCGGCTGCAGAACGAGCGCGCCGCCATCGACGTCGAACTGCCGCTGCCGTACGTGGACTGGACGAACCTGATCTCGATGCTGCTGCGCGAGGCCGGGGAGCAGGGGCAGCTGGCCGACCACGTCGACCCCGACGTGGCCGCCCGGGTCGCGGTCGCGGCCTTCTTCGGCGCCCAGCACATCTCCGACAACCTTTACGCACGCGCCGACTTCGCGGAACGCTGGCGCGAGGTGCGCGACACGCTGTTCCCGGCGCTGCGCGCCCGGCCGCGGTCCGCGACCGGGACGCGTGCCGCCGGCGGTGCCCGCGCCGCGAGCACCCGACCCGCCCGAAGCGTCACCCCGAGGTGACCCGAGCCCCCCGAGGAGCCCCCGTGGCCCTGCCCGACCGTCTGGCGTTCAGCGACGTCGACGAGACACTGATCGACTGCAAGAGCATGTTCGACTTCCTCGACCACTACCTCGGCGTCCGGTACGGCCCGCCGGGCGTCCGGCGCGGCCGCCGGGTCCGGGAGGAGATCACCGCGCTGGCCGCCGCCGGGAGCCCGCGCGAGCGGAACAGCCGGACGTACTACCGGGAGTGGGCCGGGGAGCCGGCCGGGGACGTCGCCGCGGCCGGCCGCGCGTGGTTCGCGGAGCGCAGCGCGCAGGCCGGCTTCTGGATCGCCCCCGTCCGGGACGCCCTGGCGCGCCACCGGGCGGCGGGCGGCGCGGTCGTGCTGGTCTCCGGGGCGTTCCCGGCGATCCTCGACCCGATCGCGGAACGGGTCGGGGCGGCGCACCTGGTGTGCAGCCGACCCGAGGTGCGCGGGGGAGTGCTCACCGGCGAACTGGTCGGCGAGCCGGTCATCGGGGAGGAGAAGCGCCGGGCGGTGCGCGCCCTGTTCGCCGCCCATCCGCACGTCGATCCGGCGGACTGCCACGGCTACGGCGACCACGCCTCCGACCTGCCGATGCTCACCGAGGTCGGGCACCCGGTGGTGGTCGGTGACCCGCGGCTGGCCGAACTGCTCCCGGGCGCACGGTTGTTGCTGGTCGACGGGGTGGCGGCAGCCGACTGACGGGCACCCGGGCGGCGGTCGTCATGTGACGGTATTGCTGCGGTACGTTACACCCTCGTTAAAATACCTTCCCAAAGGTATGTTCGTGTGCCACGATCGCGACGGAGCATTCGGCAGCTGCGTCGTGGAGCCGCCCGGAGTCCGCGCCGACGGAACCCGCCCCTGCGGGCGCCGTCGGCCGGCCGGGTCCCGCGGCAGCGCGGGCCGGTGCCCCTTTGGCCTGTCTCGACGAGGAGACGACCCAGCAGACCCAGGGAACGGGGCGGTACTTCCCCGAGCCGGGCGGTGACGGCACCACGCACCGCCCGGCCGGCCGCCCTCCCGCGACGCACGCCAGAGGACCCGCCGTGAAGCAAGAGACCGTCAGCGACCGCGCCGAACCGCCCCTCACGCCCCGGCCCGGTCGACCGTCCCCCACACCCCGGACCAGCCGGACGCCCCCGGAAGCCGGAGGCTCGGCCCCGGAACCCGGCCGCCCGCCCCAGGAGTGGTCGCCGGCCCTGTCCGAGGTGGTGCCGGTCCCGGTCGTCGCACTGCTGCCGGCCGACTCGCCGCGCACCGGCGGCGAGGACCCCGAACACCTGAGGACCCTGGCCGGACTCGACCAGGACCTCCCGCCGATCATCGTCCACCGCCCCAGCATGCGGGTGATCGACGGCATGCACCGGCTGCGGGTCGCCGCCGCCCAGGGCAGACCCGTCATCCCCGCCCGCTTCTTCGAAGGCTCCGAACGCGACGCCTTCGTACTCTCCGTCCAGAGCAACACCCGCCACGGCCTCCCCCTGTCCCGGGCGGACCGGGTGGGCGCCGCCCGGCGGATCCTCACCTCGCACGCCGAGTGGTCGGACCGGATGGTCGCCTCCGTCACCGGGCTGTCCACCAAGGCGGTCCGCGAGCTGCGGCGCAGTGAGAGCGGGACCATCCCGCACGCCGCGGCCCGGGTCGGCCGGGACGGCCGGGTCCGGCCGCTGGACAGCGCACTCGGCCGACTGCGCGCGGGCGAGCTGATCACCGCCAACCCCCTCGCCTCGCTCCGCGCGGTCGCCGACGAGGCGGGCATCTCCCCGGGGACCGTCCGCGACGTCCGGGACCGGTTACGGCGCGGTGAGGACCCGGTGCCCGCCGGACGCCGCACGACCCGGCCCGCGGACCGGGCCCGCCCGGACCGGACCCGCCCCGCGCCGCCGGCGGTGGGCCCGGCCCCCGGCGCCCGGCAGGCAGGCCCCGGCCCGCAGCAACCCGCCCAGGACCTGGCCCGCGTCATGGAACGGCTGATGAGCGACCCCGCGCTCCGGCTGACGGAGAGCGGCCGCCACCTGCTGCGGATGCTCACCAGCAGCCTCCTGCCGCCCGACCAGCGTGACCAGCTGGCCCGCAGCATCCCGCCGCACTGTGCCGATCGGGTCTCCCGGCTCGCCCTCGAATGCGCCGCCGCCTGGCGGGAGTTCGCGCACCAGGTGGAGACCGCCCGGCCGGAGCAGGATCCCGGCCGTGGTGCCGAGCAGCCGCCGTCCCCCCAGCCCGTGACGGGGAGGGCCGGTGTTCCGGCAGCCGTCTGACCCGGCGCGCCGCCGACCGGCCGGCGGCGCGCCGCCCGCGGCCGTGGTGTGCAACCGGGCCCGGGCCTCAGTCGCACAGCCGATCGACCCGCGCGTCGGCCCGGTCACCCTGCTCGGGCTGCACCCGGCCGGCGGCAGTACGGCCTTCTTCTCCGGCTGGCAACGGGCCCTGGGCGAGCGGGTGGAGGTGGTCCCGGTCCGGATCCCCGGCCGGGACCCCGCCGGGGGCCACTGCCGCCAGGGGCTGCCCGGTCTCGTCGCCGCACTGGAACGCGACCTCGGCCCGCTCCTGGAACGGCCCCACCTCCTCTACGGGCACAGCATGGGCGCGCTGCTCGCCTACCGGCTCGCCCGCCGCAGGGCCGAGCACGGGCGACGGCTGCCCGAGCGGCTGCTGGTCGGCGCCTACCCGGCACCCCACCTGCCGCATCCGCTGCAGCGGGCGGCCCGTCTCACGGACGCCGAACTCGTCTCCTGGCTGGTCGACTTCGGGTCGCTCCCGGCCGCGCTGCGGGCCGACACCGGCTGGCTGCGCGAACGGATCTCCCTGGTGCGGGCGGAGATCGGCCTCTGTGCCGGGAATTCCGAGGGATTCACCCACCGGACGCTGCCGTGCCCGGTCGAGGTGTTCTCCGGGGAGGACGATCCGCTGGTGTCGGCGGCGTCCGCGGCCGCCTGGTCCGAACACGCCGGCGGGGGTTTCGCATGGCACCGCGTCCCCGGGGGGCACTTCTTCCCCCGGGAATCGAAGGACGCCTTCTTCCGCCGCCTCGGCGACCTGGTCGCACCGCTGGCAGCCGTCTGACGGCGCCTGCCCGGCCGGAATCCGGGGCCGTGCACCGTGGTTCGGGGCCGTGCGCCGGAACTCGGGGCCGGCTCTCGCGCGGGGTTTCCGAGCCGGTTCCGAGCCGGTTCCGGGCCGGTTCCGCCCGGAATCCGTACCGGTTTCCGGCCCGGTGCCCCGGCGCGGACCTCACGGTCCGACGGCACGTTCCGGTCGGATGCCCGCGCCGCTTGCGTGACGGCGTGGGCGGCGGGCAGAGTTCTCCGTGCCTGGCCCGAACTCGCCTTGAGGAAAAGGGAGTTCGAACGCCGGGGAAAGGCGGGGCGAGACGCCCGCCGGGCGCCCCGGGCCGCGTCGCCGGCCGACACCGATCCGAGTCGGCCGTGCTCCCCGCTCCCGCTCCCGCTCCTGCACCCGCTCCCGCAACACCGTCGATCGCACCGGCGACACCCGCTCGCCGACACCCCGCCCAGAGGAAGGAGGTCGCCATGCCGCACGCGCACACGCCGGCCGAGGCCGTACAACTGCTGACCCCGGACGGCGAACGGAAGCACCACCCCGACTACCGGTTCGATCCGACGCCGGACCGTCTCCTCGGCCTCTACGAGGACATGGTCCGCGCCCGCCGGATCGACGCCGAGGGGGTGCTGCTCCAGCGCCAGGGCGAACTCGCCCTCTGGCCCTCGCTGTTGGGGCAGGAGGCCGCCCAGATCGGCTCCGCCCGGGCGCTCGACGACGAGGACCACGTCTTCCCCAGCTACCGAGACCACGGCGTGGCGCTCGCCCGGAACGTCGACCCCCTCGACCTCTTCGCACTGTTCCGGGGCACCACCAACGGCGGCTGGGACCCGCGGGAGCACAACGTCCACCTCTACACCCTCGTCATCGGCGCCCAGACGTTGCACGCCACCGGCTACGCGATGGGCGTCGCCAAGGACGGCGCGGAGTCCGCCGTCATCGTCTACTTCGGCGACGGCGCGACCAGCCAGGGCGACGTCAGCGAGGCCTTCAACTTCGCGGCCCTGAACGACGCCCCCGTCGTCTTCTTCTGCCAGAACAACCAGTGGGCCATCTCCGAACCCGCCGACAGGCAGAGCCGGGTGCCGATCCACCGGCGGGCCGCCGGTTTCGGTTTCCCCGGGATCCTGGTGGACGGCAACGACGTGCTGGCCTGCCTCGCCGTCACCCGGGAGGCCCTGCGGCGGGCCCGCAGCGGCGAGGGGCCGACGCTGATCGAGGCCTTCACCTACCGGATGGGCGCGCACACCACCTCCGACGACCCCACCCGCTACCGCGACGCCGAGGAGGTGCGCGCCTGGGAGCGGAAGGACCCGATCACCCGGCTGCGGACGTACCTGCTGGCCAACGGCTGGGCGGACGAGGAGTCCCTCGCACGGATCGACCGGGCGTGCGACGAAGCGGCCCGCTCCGTACGCGCGGCCGTGCGCTCGATGGCCGCGCCCCCGGCGGAGGCCATGTTCGCGCACGTCTACGCGGACGGCCACACCCTGGTGGCGGAGGAGGCCGCGCAGTTCGCCGCCCTCGCCGCCGGTTCGGCTCACACCGCCGGTTCGGCCGCCGCCGGTTCCGCCCCTGCGGCCGGTTCCGCCCACGTGGCCGGTTCCTCCTCCACGGAAGGGGCCTGAGATGGCAGTGCACCGGAATCCGGCCGAGGGGCCGGCCCGCACGGTCGCGCAGGCGATCAACTCGGCCCTGCGCGCCGCCCTGGAGGAGGACCCCCGGGTCCTGGTGACGGGCGAGGACGTCGGCCGGCTCGGCGGTGTCTTCCGGGTGACCGACGGCCTGCAGAAGGACTTCGGCGACGGCCGGGTGATCGACACCCCGCTGGCCGAGTCCGGCATCGTCGGCACGGCGATCGGCCTGGCGCTGCGCGGCTACCGCCCGGTGGTGGAGATCCAGTTCGACGGTTTCGTGTTCCCCGCCTTCGACCAGATCGTCACCCAGCTGGCGAAGCTGCACGCCCGCTCGAACGGCAGGCTCACCCTGCCAGTGGTCATCCGGATCCCGTACGGCGGCGGCATCGGCGCGGTCGAGCACCACAGCGAGTCCCCCGAGGCACTGTTCGCGCACGTCGGGGGAGTGAAGGTGGTCTCGCCCTCGAACCCGGCCGACGCGCACTGGATGCTCCGGCAGGCCATCGCCGGGAACGACCCGGTCGTCTACTTCGAGCCCAAGCGCCGCTACTACGACCGCGGTCCGGTGCCCCCCGCCGCCGAACTGCCCCTGCACGCGGCCCGGGTGGTCCGGCCGGGACGGGACCTGACGCTCCTCGGCTACGGGCCGACGGTCGCGACCTGCCTGGAGGCGGCCGCGGCCGCCGGGGAGGAGGGCGACAGCCTGGAGGTGATCGACCTGCGCTCGGTGTCCCCGATGGACTTCGACACGATCGAGGCCTCGGTGCGCCGCACCGGGCGGCTGGTCGTCGTGCACGAGGCACCGGTCTTCTTCGGCGCCGGCGCCGAGATCGCGGGCCGGATCACCGAGCGCTGCTTCCACCACCTGGAGGCCCCCGTCCTGCGGGTCGGCGGCTACCACATGCCGTACCCGCCCGCCTCCTTCGAGGACTCGTACCTGCCGGACGTCGACCGCGTCCTGGACACCGTCGACCGCGCCTTGGCGTACTGAGGAGAGGAACCGTGACCACGACCGCGCAACGCGTCCGCGACTTCCCCCTGCCCGACGTGGGCGAGGGGCTCGTGGACGCGGAGATCCTCGCCTGGCACGTGCGGCAGGGCGACCGGGTGACCGACGGCCAGGTCGTCTGCGAGGTGGAGACCGCCAAGGCCAGTGTCGAGCTGCCGATCCCGTACGACGGCGTGGTGCACCGGGTCCACGTCGAGGCCGGGACGACGGTCGCGGTGGGTGCCGTCATCATCTCGATCGACACCGGTGCGCAGGGCCCGGAGGCCCCGGCGCCCGAGCCGGCCGTGCCCGTCTCCTCCGCCGCCACTGCGTCCGACGTGCCCGCCGACGTGCCCGCCGACGTGCCCGCCGAGGAGCCGGACGCGCAGCCCACCGCCCGGCAGCCGGTCCTGGTCGGCTACGGCGTGACCCCCGGGCGCTCCGGCCGCAGGCCCCGCCGGAACGGATCGGCGGCGCCCGCCCCGACCGCTGAGCGGCCTGCCGCCAAGCCGCCCGTCCGCAAGCTGGCCAAGGACCTGGGGGTGGACCTGGCCGCGGTCGTCCCCACGGGCGCCGGCGGCGTGGTGACCAGGTCGGACGTGCACGCGGCCCGCCAGGCGCCGGGCGTTCGGTCCGCCGCGCTCCCGGCCGCGGCGCCCCCTGCGGGCGCGTCCCCGGCCGCCGCGCCCCCGGTGGCCCCCGGCCCGTCCGGGGCCGAGGGCGAGATCCGGGTCCCGGTGAAGGGGGTGCGCCGGGCCACCGCCCGGGCGATGGTCGCCAGCGCCTTCACCGCCCCGCACGTCACCGAGTTCGTCACCGTCGACGTGACCCGCACCATGGCCCTGGTCCGGGACCTGAAGCAGGACCCGGAGCTGGCCGGTCTGCGGGTGAATCCGCTGCTGCTGGTGGCAAGGGCGTTCCTGCTCGCGGTCCGGCGCCATCCGGAGGTCAACGCCTGCTGGGACGAGGAGAACCAGGAGATCGTCCGCAAGGAGCGGGTCAACCTGGGCATCGCCGCCGCCACCGAGCGCGGTCTGATCGTCCCCAACATCAAGGACGCGGGCGCCCTGACCCTGCCCCGGCTCGCCCGTGCGCTGGGGGAGCTGGTCGGGACCGCCCGCGAGGGCAGGACCGCACCGGCCGCGCTGGCGGGGGGCACGGTCACCCTCACCAACATCGGCGTCTTCGGCGTGGACACCGGGACGCCGATCCTCAACCCGGGGGAGTCGGCGATCCTCGCCTTCGGCGCCGTCCGGGAGCGGCCCTGGGTCCACAAGGGCGAGGTGGTGCCCCGGCAGGTGACCACCCTGGCGCTCTCCTTCGACCACCGGCTGGTCGACGGCGAGCTGGGGTCGAGGGTGCTGGCCGACACCGCAGCCGTCCTGGAACACCCGAAGCGCCTGCTCACCTGGGCCTAGCCGCATCGGGCCCCGCCACTTCCGGGTCCCGCCGACTCTCCGAGGGAAGCCATGACTGACACCGCAGCGCCGATCCGCCCCCGTCGCGTCACCGTCGACGACTACCTGGGCCCGGGAGAGAAACGTTTCTTTGGTGAGGGGTACAAGCGCGCCCGCCAGCGGCTGAGCGACATCCGGGTCGGCGTCGGCCGGGACGGCACCGCCTCCGTCCGCGCGCTCGCCTCCGTCAGCTACCCGGACGACTGGTCGAAGAAGGGCCGGCACAACCAGCGCCCGCACCTCAGCAGCATCGACGTGCTGCTGCTCGCCGGCGAAGCCGCCGAGCTGTACCTCGCCCACGTCCTGGGCCTGGACCCCGAGCAGCGCGGCACCGCGCGGCTGCGCCGGGTGCGGATGAAGGCCGGCACCAGCCCCGTCGAGGAGGAGCTCGACGAGTTCCCGGTGGAGGCGACCGTCACCGAACTCCCCGGCGTCGGCCGCGGTCCCCGGCAGCGGGTGTCCGCCGTCGACTGCAGGGTCGGCGCCCTGCGGGTGCGTCTGGAGATCGAGCACCCGGCCGGCACCGCCCACACCGGACCCGGCTCGTACACCGACCCCGACGAGCTGCTCGGCAGCGCGGCGCTGCGCCCGTACGGGACGGCCCACCGGTCCAAGTACCAGGTGATCGAAGGCCTCTCGGTCGACTTCGCGGCGAACTCGGCCGCCGCCACGGTCAGTTCCCGGTTCCGGACGGACGAGGACCGCCCGGTGCGGGGACTGGAGAGCTACAGCCACCGGGCGACCTCGATCCTGGACGTCTTCGTCGCCGCCATCCAGCTCGGCCAGATCCTGCTCTACGAGATCGACGGCGTACCGCGCTCGGAGAGCAACACCCTGTGGATGCGGCAGACCGTGCTCGACATCGCAGACCCGCACCGGCCGGTGACCACACCGGAACGGCTCTCCGTACACCTCGACGGGACCGAACTGCTCACCTCGCGCGAGGGCGAGACCTGGCGGCTGGTCGACATCGTCGGCGGCTTCCGGCACATGTCGGTCCGCTGCTCGGCTGCCCACCGGCTGCCATGACCGCGCACCGGCCGCAGTGACCGACCGCCCGCTGCCGTGACCGCCCCGCCCCCGGCACCCGCCCCGCGAACGCACACCGTGGAAAGGACATCGTGGAAAGGACCCAGACCATGACCGATCGACTCCGCCGCGCCACCCCCGGAGGCCGGTCGTGAGCCGGGCCGCCGTCCTCGCGGGCCTCGGCGCCATGGTGCCCGAGCGGGCCGTGGACAACGAGGAGATCTCCCGGATCGTCGACACCGACGACGAGTGGATCCGGACCAGGACGGGCATCGGCCGCCGCTACTGGGCCGACCCCGGCACCGCCACCGGCGACCTCGCGGCGGTCGCCGGCCGACGGGCGCTGGAGTCCGCCGGCGTCGACACCGTCGACCAGGTGATCCTGGCCACCAGCACGCCGAACCGTCCGATGCCCGCCACCGCCCCGGAGGTCGCCAGCGCGCTGGGTCTCGACGGGGTGCCCGGCTTCGACCTGTCCGCCGCCTGCGCCGGGTTCGTCTACGGCCTCCAGTCCGCCGCCGGCGCGATCGCGGCCGGATTCGCCGAACGCGTCCTGGTGATCGGCGCGGACATCTGGTCGACCCGGCTGGACCCGGAGGACCGCGCCACCGCCATCATCTTCGGCGACGGTGCCGGTGCGGCCGTCCTGCGCGCCGGGGACGCCGCCGAGCCGGGCGCCCTGCTCGGCTTCGACCTCGGCAGCGACGGTGCCAACCGGGACCTCGCGTTCCTGCCCGCCGGCGGATCCCGGCAGCGCTCCGAGCGGGCCCCGCTGCGCGACGCGGACAACTACCTCGCCATGCGCGGCAAGGAGATCTTCACGCACGCGGTCGAGCGGATGGCGGGCTCCTCGGAGGCGCTGCTGGACTCGGTCGGCTGGACCGCCGCGGACGTCGACCGGTTCGTCGGCCACCAGGCGAACGTCCGCATCCTGCACACCGTGGCCGACGTGATGACGGTGCCGCGGGAGCGGGTGGTGGTGCACCTCGACAAGGTCGGGAACACCTCGGCCGCCTCGATCCCCCTCGCGCTCACCGACGCCGCCGTCGAGGGCCGGCTGACGCCGGGCCAGAAGGTCCTGCTGACCTCCTTCGGCGGCGGACTGAGCTGGGGTTCGACGGCCCTCAGCTGGCCCGACATCAAGGTGTCCGGCATCGAGACCGCCTGATCCCGGCGCCCCGCTCGTTCCCGGTCCGCCCCGTGCCCCGCCCGGGGCGTCCCGGGTACCCCGTGCACCCGGAGCGACCTGTACGACCCGTGCGACCCGTGCAACCCGTGTGAAAGGACAGACGATGGACCGCATCACCGAGCGCATCCTGACCATCCTGCAGGACAAGTTCTCCCTCGACGGCGAGCTCACCGCCACGACCGCCTTCTCCGACCTCGACCTCGACTCCCTCGTGCTGCTGGAGCTGTCGGTGATCCTGGAGCGCGAGTTCGGCGCCCGCATCCCCGAGGACGAGATGGCCGAGGCGGGCAGCGTGGCCGGCCTGGCCGCCCTGATCTCCGCCCGGACCGCCGCGGTCTGACGCCCGCCGCCGCGCCCCCCTTCCCGCGACCGCCACCCCCTCCGACCCACAGGAGTCACCGATGACGCTGAAGAACCGCTCGGGACAGCCCGTCGACCAGGACCGCATCGACGCCCTCCGCGCCGCGGTCCGCGGCGAGGTGCTCGCCCAGGACGACGAGGGGTACGCCCGGGCGAGGCTGGTGTGGAACGGCTACTTCAACCGCCGCCCGGGCCTGATCGTGCGCTGCGCGGGCGCCGCCGACGTGGCCGACGCGGTCCGCTTCGCCACCGAGAACGACGTGCTGCTCGCCGTGCGCAGCGGCGGGCACAGCTACCCCGGGCACTCGACCATCGACGACGGCCTGGTCGTCGACCTGAGCCGGTTGAAGGGCATCCGGGTCGACCTTCAGCGCGGCGTCGCGATCTGCGAGCCCGGCCTGCTGCTGGCCGAACTCGACGACGAGACCTACCGGTTCGGGCTCGCCGTCACCGGCGGCCAGGTGTCGCACACCGGCATCGCCGGGCTGACGCTCGGCGGCGGGATCGGCTGGCTGTGCCGCGCCCGGGGGCTCACCGTGGACAACCTGGTCGCGGCGGACGTCGTCCTGGCCGACGGCGAGGTGCGGCGGGCGAGCGCGGAGGACGACGCCGACCTGTTCTGGGCGATCCGCGGCGGCGGCGGCAACTTCGGCATCGTCACCTCCTTCGAGTACCGGCTGCACCCGCAGGGCGCCTGCCGCACCGGCGTCGTGGCCTACCGCGCTGCCGACCACGCGGCGGTGGCCCGCGGCCTGTCCGCGTTCGCCGCCACCGCGCCGGACCGGCTGGGCCTGGCCGCCGGGTTCTTCGACCTGGAGGACGGTTCGACGGGCATCGCCGTCCGCTACGTCGACACCGCACCGGCCGGGGACACGGACGCGCTGGTCGACGCCCTGGCCGGGTTCGGCCCCGAGCCGGTGCTGCGGACCGCCGAGACCCTGCCGTACCCGGAGGTGCAGCAGCTCGCCGACGCCGACATGGCCCACCACCGCCGCTACTACACCCGGTCGTTCATGGTCGACACGGTGACCGAGGAGGCCCTCGCCGCCCTGGCCGAGGGGTACCGGTCCCGGACGTCGGAGCTGTCCCAGATCGGCCTGATGCTGCTCGGCGGCCAGGTCGCCCGGGTCGCCCCGGAGGCCACCGCCTACCCGCACCGCGCCCCCGGGTTCCTGGTCACCCTGCTCGGCGGCTGGACCGAGGAGCGGGACGACCGGGCCAACACCGACTGGTGCCGCTCGGTCTACGACACCCTGCAGGAGTTCACCTCGGGCGGCGTCTACGTCAACGAGCTGGTCGACGAGGGCGAGCGCCGCATCCTCTCCGCCTACGGCGAGGGCCACTACCGGCGGCTGTCCGAACTGAAGGCGAAGTACGACCCCGACAACGTCTTCCGGGTCAACCAGAACATCAAGCCCGCCGAGCCCGCCGGGCCGACCGGGCCCTGAAAGGAGCCGACCGGGCCCTGAAACGAAAAGAACCCCAGACGAATCTGGGGTTCCTGCCGGTGTCCGAGGGGGGACTTGAACCCCCACGCCCGATAAAGGGCACTAGCACCTCAAGCTAGCGCGTCTGCCATTCCGCCACCCGGACTGGGTGTCGCCCTCGCGGCTTCCGATCTCTCGTCCGTCGCGCTGACAGATGTAACTGTAGCAAAGATCGGCTTGGGCTCCCAAAACGGTTCCCGGCCGGGGTGCGGAGCGGGTGGCGGGAGCAAGGGGCGGCGTGTGGCGGGGGCGTGACCAGGGGGTTTCGAGGACGTGCGGGGGGTGGATCCGGCCCGGGGGCTGGGGGAGGATGGACGGACGTGCTCGTACGGCCCGGGTGCAGGTCCCGGGGGTGGCGCGCTGGTGCGTCGGTGCGGGCCAGAGACGAGGAGTGACCGTGAGCGAGCGGAGCGAGTCGGCGGCGCCGAAGGTGACGGCTGAGTCGGAAGTCGCCGGGATCTGTCGCGATCTGATCCGGATCGACACCAGCAACTACGGGGACGGCTCCGGTCCGGGCGAGCGCAAGGCGGCCGAGTACGTGGCCGAGCAGCTCGCCGAGTTCGGGCTGGAGCCGCAGATCTTCGAGTCGGCCAAGGGCCGCGCCTCGACGGTCGTCCGGATCGAGGGCGAGGACCGCTCCCGCCCGGGCCTGCTGATCCACGGCCACACCGACGTGGTGCCGGCCAACGCGGCGGACTGGACGTACGACCCGTTCGGCGGCGAGATCGCCGACGGCTGCGTCTGGGGCCGCGGCGCGGTCGACATGAAGGACATGGACGCGATGACCCTGGCGGTCGTCCGCGACCGGCTGCGCACCGGTCGCAAGCCCCCGCGCGACATCGTGCTGGCTTTCCTCGCCGACGAGGAGGCGGGCGGCACCTACGGGGCGCGCTACCTGGTGGACAAACACCCGGGGCTGTTCGAGGGCGTGACCGAGGCGATCGGCGAGGTCGGCGGCTTCTCCTTCACGGTCAACGACCAGGTCCGCCTCTACCTGGTGGAGACGGCCGAGAAGGGCATGCACTGGATGCGCCTGACGGTCGAGGGCCGGGCCGGCCACGGCTCGATGGAGAACGACGACAACGCGATCACCGAGCTGTGCGAGGCGGTCGCCCGGCTCGGCCGGCACCAGTTCCCGCTGCGGATCACCAAGACCGTCCGGGCCTTCCTGGACGAGCTGTCGGACGCGCTCGGGGTCGAGCTGGACCCGGAGAACATGGACGAGACGCTGCGCGTCCTCGGCGGCATCGCCAAGATGATCGGCACCACGCTGCGCAACACCGCCCAGCCGACCATGCTCGGCGCCGGGTACAAGGTGAACGTGATCCCCGGGCAGGCCACCGCGCACGTGGACGGGCGCTTCCTGCCCGGCTACGAGGAGGAGTTCCTGGCCGAGCTGGACAGCGTCCTCGGTCCGCGCGTGAAGCGCGAGAGCCTGCACTCGGACAAGGCGATCGAGACCGGTTTCGACGGGGCGCTGGTCGAGGCGATGCAGACCGCGCTGCGGGCCGAGGACCCGATCGCCCGGGCGGTGCCGTACTGCCTGTCGGGCGGGACGGACGCCAAGTCCTTCCAGGACCTGGGGATCCGCTGCTTCGGCTTCGCGCCGCTGCAGCTGCCGCCGGAGCTGGACTTCGCCGGGATGTTCCACGGCGTGGACGAGCGGGTGCCGGTGGACGGCCTGAAGTTCGGCGTCCGGGTGCTGGACCGCTTCATCGACGCCTGCTGATCAGACGACTGGGTCGGCCCGCTCCCGAGGTGTCGGGGGCGGGCCGACCGCATTGTCGGAGCGAATGATTGTGGGACGGGTCGAGGGAGATCGACAGAAACGATTCTTCCCTGAAATCTGGGCCGACTATGTGTGCGAGACCTCACCGTTGCGGGTGAATGGGAAATCTGTTCCGTACCCCGTTTGCCGCAGCGTCGTTCACCCCTGTGCAGCCCGCCGAACGGGTTGCGTTGTCCGTACAGGAGGAATGATGAAGGTCAAGAAGATCGCCGCTGTCGCCGCCGCCACCGGTGGCCTGGTGCTCGCCGCCGCCGGTGTCGCGTCCGCTCACGGCGGTGCGGGTGCCGAGGGTGTGGCCGCCGGTTCCCCGGGTGTCGTCTCCGGCAACCAGATCCAGATCCCGGTGCACGTCCCGGTGAACGCCTGCGGCAACACCGTCAGCGTGATCGGCGTGCTGAACCCGGCGTTCGGCAACCACTGCGCCAACGTCTGAGTCGACCCTCCGGGCCGCCGAGGCCCGTCGAGAGGACCGGACCCGGCCCCCGGACGGCGGACGCGCCGCCCGGGGGCCTTCGCGTGCGTCGGCCGGCCGGCCGCACGGCCGACGGCTCCGGGCGGGCGTACGGCGGCCCCGGGCGCGTGCGGGGTGACCCCGGGGTGCGTGCAGGACGAACCCGAATACATGCCCGGCGGGCCCGGATACATACCCGCCGACACGATCGCTCGATCGGGTGAAGAAGCCGCGTTCGGCCCAACCTCCCCGTTCGCCTCTCGTTAACTCCTGTGCAGCCGAAGACTTTGCGTGATTTACGGATATATCAAAATTCCGACTTTCATAAGGTTCATGTCAAGGTCGACTACGTCGTCTCGAAAACGTCAGGGGAAAACATGAGGAATGTAGCCAAGAAGGGGATCCTCACGGCCGTGGCCACCGGCAGTGTGCTGGCCTCGACCGCCGGCTACGCCTACGCGGGCGCCGAGGCGCAGGGAGGTGCGGTCGGATCACCCGGCGTCGCCTCGGGCAACTCGGTGCAGGTGCCGGTCGAGGTGCCGATCAACGCCTGCGGCAACACGGTCGACGTGATCGGTGTGCTGAACCCGGCGTTCGGCAACCACTGCGCCAGCGTCAGCGGCGGCCGGCACGCGGCGCCCCAGGCCGGCCAGGCCGGTCAGTCCGGCCACGGCGGCCAGGGCGGTACCGCGAGTTCCGGCACCGGCGGGAGCCGGGGCACCACCACCGCGGGTTCCTCCGCCTCCGGCATCGCCGCGGGCTCGCCCGGCGTCGCCTCCGGCAACAGCATCCAGGCCCCGGTCCACGTCCCGGTCAACGCCTGCGGCAACTCCGTGGACGTCGTCGGCGTCGCCAACCCGGCCTTCGGCAACGACTGCGCCAACGTCGCGAAGCCCGCCCCGAAGCCCGCCCCGAAGCCGAGCGACGACTGCCCGGAGACCAGTCACCCGACCCCGCCGCACACCGGCGGCGAGACCGTCCCGGGCATCCCGCGCACCGGTGGCCCGTCCACCACGACCCCGGCCGGCGCTCCGAGCATCCAGGCCGTCCCGGTCGCCGACCGCACGCCGGCCGCGCCGGCCACCCCCGCCACGGCCCAGCTGGCCTCCACCGGTGCCGGTGGTGTCGAGCTGCTCGGCGCGGCCGGGCTCGCCCTGCTGCTCGGCGGCGGCGTCCTCTACCGCCGCGCCCGCGCCGGGGCCCGCTGACCCGGTAGGCCGCGGACCCGCGCGTCCTCACCCGCGGCGGCGCGCAGCCGCGCCGGGAACGACGCGCCCGCGGTGGGAACGGCACACCCTCGGTGGGAAACGACACACCCGCGGCTGCCCGACGATCGGGCGGCCGCGGGTGTCCGAGGATCTCGGGTGGACCCCCGCTCCGGACGGGACGACCCGCCCGTCACCAGCTCCGGACCTGGCGGATGATCCTCCGCTTGAGCCGGACCGTCCGGCTGCCGTCGGGGAACAGCCTCAGCCGGTCGAGCTCCCAGTGCCCGTACTCGGCGTGCTCGGTGAGCAGTTGGCGTGCCGCATTGCGCGTGGTGCCGCGCGGCATGCGCAGTGACTGGTACTCGTACTCCGGCTGCCGGACCGGCTTGCGTGGGATCAAAACGCTCCTCCTGGGGATCACCTGCCGGCAAGCCTACGGCCTGCCCCGGACAGTCGGCCCGGGTATTTCCGGCCGTCCTCCCGTGTGGAAGCGGCGGCCCGGGGGCTCCCGGCCCGGGCGGTCGACTGACAGTGCATCAGTCCTGTTGCTGCTGTGGAGGGGATACCCCGATCCCGGCGCGCGAAGCGGTCCCCGGACGGCCCCGCCGGCCCCGTCGCGCGCCCTCTGCGCCGGTCCCGCGCCGGTGCCGCAGGGGGACGTACGTGTGCAGATCGGACATCAGGGGGGAAGTTGCGGTGAAATCGCGGGTGTAGGTGACAACCGCTGTGCGTACCGACACCGCGGGGAGATAGCGTCTGCACCATGTCTGATGCCGCGCAGCCCACCATTGCCGAGGTACGCGCCGCCGCTGAGGCGGTCAAGGCCGCCATCGACCGTCATCTGGAAGCGGTGTCAAGCCCCAACGCAGCCGATGATCCCGCCGTGTCCGCCGCCTACGAGCAGCTCGCGACGGCGGCCATCGCCTACGACCAGCTCCTGTACGAGGCCTACGACGAGGTCACGCCCTTCGAGATCCCCGGGGACGAGGGGCCCGGCGGGTACCACGGCCCCGAACAGCCCGAGGCGATCAGCGTGTTGATCCGCCGCGACTACCACGTCGTCGACTCCAAGCGGTTGCGCGCCCAGGCCGAACGGCTGGACGAGTCGCTGACCCCGGGCGGCGCCGGCGCGGGCGGGGTGAACGCCGCGATCGGCGTGCTGTTCGGCGAGTACGAGCCGGACGAGATCGCGGCCCGCAGCGAGGAGTTCGGCCTGGAGGAGGCGGACTCGACGCTCTGGGTCGCGGCGGCGGAGTCGACGGAGCCCGGGGAGTGGCTGCCGGAGCCCTTCGAACACGCCGATCCGCAGCTGCTGATCTGCCGGTTCGACGTGAGCGAGGTCTACGACGACGAGGACCCGGACGACTGAGGGCGTCCGGGACGGGCGACTCCCGGGCGCCCTCAGTCGTCCGGGCGCCGGACGCCCGGGACGCACGACGTCCGGGACGTACACGACGGGCGGGCCCCATGACCCCGGGGC
>NZ_JBHWCL010000133.1:0-2813 GCF_042735125.1 Kitasatospora sp. NPDC059599
CGCCCGGCACGGTGCCGACCGGTTCGACCCTGCCCGTCCGCACCGGCTACGCCGGTCCCTGACGGCACCGGCCCCCGACCATGGCGATTCCCCTCGGCGAAAGGGAGCTTGTGGCCAGCGCACCCAAGACCTCGACGGACCCGGTGCCGGACAGCGAGCAGCTGCTGTTCGGCGGTCCGATGCGCTACGACTACGGCTGGGCCAAGCATGAGATGGCCAGCGACAAGGTGACGTTCTGGGCGGTGGCGCGGCAGATGCCGGGTTTCCTGCGTCTGGCCGGGCGGATGGCCTGGGACGCCGACCGCGCGGCGCTGGTGACCCTGGTCGGCGCCGAGCTGCTGCGCGGCCTGGCCGCGGCTGTCGCGCTGATCGCCACCAACCACGTGCTGACGGCCCTGCTTGCTCCCGGCGAGGTCGCCGACGTGCTGCGGGCCGCCGTGCCGGCGATCGTGGCGGTCGGGGTGATCGCGAGCCTGTCCTCGGTGCTGTCCGCAGCCTCGGGCTGGGCGGGCGAGCGCCTCAAGCCGGCGGTCTTCCGCCGGGCCACCATCGAGTTCCTGGGCATCGTCAGCCGGTCCGAGCTGGAGGCCATCGAAGACCCGGCGTTCCTCGCCGAGGTGGACAGCGCCCGCTGGGGCGCGATGTCACTGCAGAGCATCATCGGCCAGGCCACCTCCGTCCTCACCGCCACCTTCGGCCTCGTCTCCGCCGCCGGCGTCCTGTCCGTCCTCCACCCCGCCCTACTGCCCATGCTGGTGCTGATCGCCGCCCCGCGAGGATGGGGCGCGGTACGCACCGCGCGGCGCCACTACGCCTCCACCCGGGCCTGGCTCCAGCACAACCGGGCCAGCACCCTGCTCGCGGACATGCTCATCCGCCCCTACTCCGCGGCCGAGCAGCGCGTGCACGCCGCCGGGCCGTTCATCCTCCACCACTACGAGCAGATGGCCCGCGCCGCCGAACAGGAACAGGCCCGCCTCGCCGGGGCGAAGGCCCGCACCGACCTGCTCTCCGCCGCCCTGGCCGGCGCCGCCACCCTCGGCGCATTAGCCCTCCTCGGCTCGCTCGTCATGAACGGCACGATCCCGCTCGCCGCCGCCGGCACCGCCGTGGTCGCCATCCGCACCGGCTCCACGAGCATCAGCGGCCTCGTCTCCCAGATCAACGGCCTGTACGAGGAAAGCCTGTTCGTCCGCGACCTCGACCAGCTGCGCCGCGAAGGCCACCGCCGGGCCATCCCCACCGGCGGCACCCCGCTGCCCGAGCGACCCGAGACGATCACCGTCGAGGACGTCTCATTCACCTACGCCGGCCGCGACACCCCCGCGCTCGACAAGGTCACCCTCACGATCCCCCGGGGCAAGGTCATCGCCCTGGTGGGAGCCAACGGCTCCGGCAAGTCCACCCTGGCCAACATCCTGTGCGGGGTCTACCAGCCGCACCAGGGCCGCGTCCGGTGGGACGGCATCGACACCGCGACCGCCGACCGCGACCAGCTCTTCAGCAGCGTCGCCCTGCTCGCCCAGAACTTCCAGCGCTGGTCCTTCACCCTGCGCGCCAACCTGCTGCTCGGCCGCCCCGAAGTCTCCTGCGACCAGCGGCAGCTGGAGACCGCCGCCGACTACGCCGACCTCCACCCGGTGATCGAAGAGCTGCCCCGCAGCTGGGACACCCTCGTCGCCAAGGGCTTTGAGGGCGGCGTAGGACTCTCGGGCGGACAGTGGCAGAAGGTCGCCCTCGCCCGTACCCACCTGCGCCTCACCACGCCCGACGCCCACGGCCGGCTTCCCGCCCTCGTCGTGGTCGACGAGCCGACGTCCGCGATGGACCCGGAAACCGAAGTCGAGGCGTTCGAGCAGATCCGCCAACTCACCGCCCTCGGCGTCACCGTCGTCCTCATCACCCATCGCCTCGGCGCCACCGCCAAGGCCGACCGCATCTTCGTCCTCGACCACGGCCGCCTCGTAGAACAGGGGAGCCACTCCGAGCTGATGGCCCAGAAACCGGCCACGCGCTACCGCGAGAGCTATCTCCTCCAGGCCGCCCAGTACGACCTCGGCGACCGCCTGCCGCACCAGACCACCGCCGGTGCCTGACACGCTCACTCGGTAGTCCCCGATCCGACCAGCCGGGAGAAGCCAATGAGCGCACCGAACTCACCTGAAACGCCGCAGCCGTCCGCCACCACCTCGTGGGACGACCTGCTCGCCCGCGGTACCGAGCACATCCAGCGCGCCCCACGAACTCATCGCTGCCACCAGCGGCTACGCCGGACACAGTCCCGACCTCATCTGGGGAAACCTCCAGACTCCCGCGTAAGCACAGGAGGTCCCGCGCATAGTAGCCAACCTGCACCAGCTCCCCGACGACTCTCACGCCGGCGCGGCCGAACGCACCGCCCGCGCCCGCTACCTCGGGCATGACGGCCGGATCTATCCACGTCCTGCTCGGAGAACAGGCCGAAATCGGCGGGCGCCGAGGTGATGCGTGCCCAACTGCAGGACCTCCTGGGCGTCCTCACGGTGCCAGGCCTGCGGCTGGGGATCATCCCGGCCCGAGCCCCGTCCCCCGGCCATCAGGACGAAACCTACGAAGGACTTCTGCCGGTGAGCTCGGCGATCAGCTGACCGTAGGAGTGATCCTTGCCCAAGACCCGAGTGATGTCGGGCAGGAGTTCCGCGAAAAACTGGGCTGCCTTGTTGCAGTCGCCTGCCATCCACACGTTGTATGCGTGTCGAACCCGGGAGTCCAAGGTGTCCGGGTCGTCGCGGCCGAGGACACGCGTCTGGTCGGGGACGAGCTCGGCGAACAAC
>NZ_JBHWCL010000133.1:2913-23141 GCF_042735125.1 Kitasatospora sp. NPDC059599
TGGGCAGATTCGCTCCAGTGGCCGGCTTGCCCGACGCTGAAGGCGTGCTGGTACCGGGAGTCCAGGGTGTCCAGATCGTCAGGGCCCAGGACGCGGGTTTGGTCGGGGACGAGCTCGGCGAACCATCGGACGGCCGCAGCGTGATCACCGGCCTCCCCGAGGCTGTACGCGTGCAGGTGGCGGGAGTTCAGGGTGTCCTCGTGGTCGGGGCCCAGGACGCGGGTTTGGTTGGGGACGAGCTCGGCGAACAACTGGGCAGATTCGCTCCAGTGGCCGGCTTGCCCGACGCTGAAGGCGTGCTGGTACCGGGAGTCCAGGGTGTCCAGATCGTCAGGGCCCAGGACGCGCGTCTGATCAGGGATGAGATCGGTGAACAGCGCGGCGGCCTCGGCGTAGTTCCCCGTGCCCCCGACGCTCCGGGCATGCAGGTACCGGGAGTTCAGGGTGTCGCGATGGTCGGGGCCCAGGACGCGAGTATGGTCGAGGACGAGCTCGGCGAGGAGGCTGGATGCCTCGGTGTACTGTCCCATCGCCCCGATGCTCTGCGCATGCAGGTACCGGGCTCTCAGGGTGTCATCGTCGTCAGCGCCCAAGGCATTGGCCAGGTCAGGGATGAGCTCGGTGAACAACCTGGCGGCATCGTCGTAGGAGCCCAAGCAGCCGAGATAGTTGGCGTGCTCCTGGCGGGATTTCAGGGTGTCGGGGTTGTAGCGGCCCAGGACGCGCGTCTGGTCGGGAATCAGGTCGGTGAGGAGACCGACGGCCTCGGCGTAGGCCCCTCCGCGCCCGAGACTGCAGGCATGAAGGTAGCGGGACATCAGGGTGATCTTGTCGTCGGCGCCCTCGGTACGGATCTGTTCGAGAACGAGCTCGGCGAACAACCGCGCGGCATCCTGATGGTTGCCCTTCCCGTACGCGTCCATGGCTTCCATCCACAGCCGGTTGACCGGCGAGGCCTCAGCAACCGTGCTGGTCCGAATGTTGTCTTGGTTCTCCAGGACAACGGCTGCCGAGGTCACGGCAATGAACTGCCCGGGGGCAGGGGGACGGTGGGGAACGACCTCCTGGAGCTCGGTAGCGATGAGCCGGAGAGCCTGGTCGTCGGTGTCGTTGATGGAGGCCGCGCGGGCGAGGGCCTGGTCGATGTCGTCGCCGACCAGATCAGTGCTGGTCCCGCTGCCCGAGTACGAGCTTCCCAGGACGGCATCGGAGCCGGACAGCTTAGGCCCGGTGGCAGCGGCTTTGGCGCGAAACCTGTCGAGTTCGTCAGTCAGTTCCCGGACCTGTCGCTGCACCCTGACAGCGAGTTCCTCGGTCTGGCGTTGTTTGCTGCGGGTGCGCTCCAGCTCGTCCGCAGCGCGGCCTTCTTGGCCGAGCACGCGGAGGAGCTGGCGTTGGGTTTCCTCCAGTTCCCGCCGGTGGTCCGGGCGGGACAGGAGAGCGTCGCGTTCGGCGGCCAGGGTCCTCACCCTGTCGTGCAGGGTGTTGGTCATCCCTAGGAGCACGATGATCAGCTGGCTCGAGTTATGCAGGGCCTGCTGCAGCTCGATCTGCTGTTCTTGTGCCCTGACAAGCCGGTCATACGTCTCCAGCTGTTTTGTACGCACAAGCTCCAGCTCGGTGGTGCTCCGGTTCGGTGGCTGATCGAGGCTCCTGGGCGAGGCTGGACTGTTGGCTGCGCGCAAGAGCTGATCGGCCTCGCTCAGTCGGCGTTCGCGCAGTCGTGGATCGGCCACAGTCACGGTCACCAGCACGCGTACGAATGCCGGCTCGGGAAGCCTCCCGGATAGGTATACGCCGACCTGCGTCTTGGAGTACTTGATCTTCTCGGCGACTGCGGTCATCGTGAGTCCGCTAGCGTCCACCTGGGCCCGGAGGAAGCCGGCCAGCGCCTCAGCCTCGGGTGTCTCGGCCCGTATCGGCCCCCATGGTCGGCCTCCACGGCGCTGTCCTGGCATGCTCAACTCCCACCCCTGCCGGGCCTCTTTGTCCGGGCCGTCCCGGGAGAACCCGCCGTTGTCCGGACCTTACCTGCGGTGACGTCCTCTCCGCTTGGGGACTACTACGACCAACTGCACCATCTCCCCATCAGGCCGGAGTGGACCGGCCCACCCGCTGGAGCCCGACGCTTGGCCCCGGCTAATCGAAGGAGAAAGCGTGCCTCTGCCCAGCCCGAACTCGGCCGACCAGCCCGGCTCGGCCCCGTTCATGACGGTGCATACCGCTATCGTGCTGCTGACCGCGGCCTTCATCGGCCTGGTCGTCGGATGCCTCACATACCTGAGCGGAAGCCCAGTCGCAGGCGCTGTCCTCTCAGGACTGTCTAGCTTTGGTACAGGTATTCCGGTCTTGCGCCAGCTGATCCGCTGACCCCGGAGCCACGCACGAGCCAGTGACCGAAGCGGAAACGTAGCGGGCCGTCACCACGATGGTCTCGATGGTGACGGCCCCCCACTTCCCGCGAACCAGCTCTGCGCGAGCAGCCGGGCCCGGATTCGCGGAGATGGGTTGGTGTCCGGGGCCGGGTGTAGCGGTCCCGGGCCTCAGCTGTTCATCTGCTGGCCGCCAGATCAAAAATCGGGTCATTCGTTCAGCTGAAGGAGCAGTTCAGCGCCGCTGGCTGCCTCGATCGGGTGGTCCTCGTAGTCGAGCTGGGGTGGGCCGCATGGGCGTTGTCGACGGCCTGAGGGGCGAAGACCGTGACGGTCGCGCCGGCGGTGGAAGGCCAATACAGACCAGTCGAACAACAACTCTTGCCAGTACCGGATCCCTATCGCTGTCGTCGGCTCTGGGGCTCGAGGTCAGTCCTTGGCACCTGTCTGACGCAGACGTCGTTCGATGACCTCAACCTCGTCGATCGTGAAAGGCTTACTGCTCCCGTTGATTGGCTGTACTGGGCTTTGTTGAGGCACCAGTACCCCATCGAATGCCGGGGCGAGGAGTACCGGATGGGCGTCAGCTGCGACGGTTCCGCTGGGCCTTACGGCGTCGGACAGCGGGAGCACAGCGCTGCGCATCCCTTGCGGCGGGTACTGCAGGGCTTCGGCGTAGTCGGATGATGCCCGGTTTCTGATCATCCGAGGCCGAGGAGGGCGAGTGGTCGGCGGGGGTCGCGAGCGTTGCGGCGGAGGGCGGCAGCGATGTTGGTGACGCCGGAGCGTTTCAGGATGCCGATGGCGAGGTTGCGCCACGTGGCCATCGCCCGGGGTGCGTTGCCGGTCCGCAGTTGGGAGGCGTCCTCGGCGAAGGTGGTGTCGCGGACGTGGTGCAGGGACTCGATGCCCCAGTGGTCGCGGACCAGCCGGTCGAGCCGGGCGGGGGACGCCTGCTCGGCGGTCAGGCTGGTGACGGCGTAGATCGTCTTGACGGTGGTCTCGCCGGTCTTGCGGTCGGTGCGGCGGCGCTTGATCTGGATGGCCTGTCGAGCGCCGGGGAACAGCAGCCTGTTCACGGTGGCGACCTTGATCCGGCGGATCTCGCAGCGCCCGTGGCCGGTCTCCTTCGTCCGACCCAGGAGCGGGATGTCCCGCCAGGGAAGCGACTTGAGCTGCTTGCGGAGACTCTTCTGGTTGCCCTTGACGATCACGATGTAGTGGGCCTTCCGGCCGAGGAGGTAGCCGGCGTGCTCGCGTTGGGTGTGCAGCGCGTCGCTGGTGACCACCGTCCCGGCGAGGTCGGCGACGGTGTCGAGCAGGGGCTGGAAGCAGGTGATCTCGTTCGTTTTCTCGCCGACGTCCAGCTGGGCCAGGACCAGGCTGCTGGTGTGCTCCATGGCTGCCAGGAGGTGGATCTTGCGGCCCTTTGCCTTGGCGGCGCCGCGCAGGCTTTTGCCGTCCACCGACACTCCGCGCAGGTCAGCGCCACCGCTCGGTTGCGGGCAGCGGTCGGCGAGCCAGCGGCCGACCGCCCGGTCCAGCGCGTCTGCGTCGAGGCGGGCCAGCAGTCGGCGCACGGCGGACTCGGAGGGCGCCAGGCGCCGCGGCAACAGCGGATCGGGCCGGACGCCGAGCCGTTCCAGCACGTGGACGGGGCATCGGCGATCCACTCACCGACCGCCGCAAGCGAGGTTGCCCCTGCCAGCACCGCGCACGCGGTCAGCGCGAGCACGACCGCCAGCGCATGCCGCACGCCGCGCGGATCGCGCGGGTCGGGCACCTCCGCGAGCCGTTCCAGCAGCCCCGGAACCTCCTGGAGGCCAGGACCGGGCTGCCGGCGGAGCTGGTCAAAGGCGGACGGGATCAGCGATGGTGCGTCGGTAGGCACGGTCTTCCAGTCGGATCACGGGGCATCGAGAACTCCATGATCTTGGAAGCCGTGCCTGCTTCCGTTCCGGTAGCCACCTGCCCGACAGACCGTCATGAACCGGACGCCACACGAAACGCCGGAGCCCTGCCCTGCCCTGTCAAGGGCAAGATCACGATCTGTCGCTGGAGTACTACGAAGTGAAGCCGACTCCCCGTTCGGCGAATATCCTCATCGCCTCACCCAGGAATTCCACCATCCCGGGATGGTAGGAGTTGTGAAACTCCCTCATGGCGTCGTCTTCCGCATAGAAGAGTGCCATCCCGACGTACGCTTGCCTGCTGGGGGCGTAAAACCGGCAGGCTATGCCGAAATGCCGGCCGACGAGCTCCTGGATCTGGGGATCCCCGGGCAGGGAACCGTCCAGGCAGGCCGCGATCTCCCGGTACAGCACATCCCAGTCCTGGTGGACCTGAGGCCTGTCAACGTGCTCCCAGTTGTTGGTCTCGGCAAGGCTCTTCGCCTGCTCTTCGGCCAACGACCGACGACACTCTTCCTCGTGCTGATTCCCCATGGCACCAATTCTCTTGTCCGGCTGTCGATCCAGGCGGAACAGTGGCACAGGCCCACCGAATCGGCAAGCTGTTTACTTGAGCGGCTCAGTCGATTCGTCAAGGGCAGCCAGAAGGGTCTCCGCAAGCAGCTCAAGTCGCTTCCCTGGCGGGACATCCCGCTCCTGGGTCGGACGAAGGAGACCGGTCACGGGCGCTGCGAGATTCGCCGGATCAAGGTCACCACCGTGAACGGGCTGCTGTTCCCCGGCGCCTGCCAGGCATCCAGATCAAGCGCCGCCGCACCGACCGCACGACCGGAAAGGCCACCATCAAGACCGTCTACGCGGTCACGAGTCTCACCGCCCACCAGGCCGCCCCGGCCCAACTTGCGAAGCTGGGCCGCGGCCACTGGAACATCGAGTCCCTGCATCACGTCCGCGACATCACCTTTTTTCAGTTCAGTAGTAGGCCAAAAAAGCCGCGACGGCCCGCTGGATGAACCAGCGGGCCGTCGCGAAATATCAAGGCTAGTTTCCGAGGCCTGCGCGATTCCGATAGAAATCAAGCCGAGCTTGATCCAATTCAACATTGCTCAAAATATCGTTTGCAGCATTAACCACGCCGAGTGACCCCGCCCTGAGAAGTTCCCTATAGATCAACCAGAGCCCAGCCCGAATCGTCTCGCAAGAGCGAGCGTAGAGACTCGCTCCCGAGTCGCAATCCTCCTCTCCAGAGGAACACCAGAGGATGAGCCAGAGGATGCCCTTTGCCTCATGCTGGTCGATTCCGTCAGCAAGGATCGCCATGAACACGGCACAAACAGCCGGCGCCGGCTGCATAAGGTTCGACTGAATGAAGACATGATCATCGAGGCTTCGGATCGCCGCAGCTTCCTTGTCTACAGCGATCGACTCTAGAAGAGGAACAAGATGAGCAGCCGACCTCCCGCAGCCACACTCCATGCCAGCCCAGTCATACCGCTCGATTTCTGCACGCGCCAGACTCACCGAAATCTCGTCTCCAACTATCGATCTTCATGGCGGAACCATGGGCCGCGGGGATCTCCGGCGACGTCCGGGCCGAAGGAGCTCGGCGGGTAGTCCGCCTGACATTTCGGGCACACATACTTGCCAACCGCCAAGTACCCGCCCTCGGTCGACTCAGCTACGAAAGCAGTTCCGAATTGGACCTCTGTCCAGTCGCCGCCGAGCAGCTGGACCAGATTACCCTCCGCACAGAAGGACGCTTCGCAGATCGTGAAACCCGGGCCTGACGATGCCACAGCCAACTCTCCGGTGTCAGTGTGGTAACCGGAGACATAGGACCGGGAGGCGGTTGCCGAAGTTCGCTGGCCAAGCGCCGCCGAACTTGCCAGATCCTTGCCTCGTGCCAACTGTCCGTCAGGAGTCCATCCTTGCGGTGCTGGCTCCTTGTACTGGTAGGAGGGGCGGGACTTCGCCCCTGCTTCCCCACGTGAGGTCGGGCCGGTGGGCTCAGGGATCTCAGCCCCACTTGACGCACCTGGACGAAGGCCCTTCACGTAACGGAAGGCCGGGCCTATCAGGGTGCCCCCGGCACCACTCAGGGCACCCAGGAGGAGATCTTGGGGAGACGTAGGCTGACACTGAACGGTGTTGACGAGCCAGTTGTAGCTCGCGCCCACAACGGCGTTGACGCCTGCTGCCGTAGCGGTAGCTGTGAGGCCCTCAAGCCCGAGGGCTGCGGCGGCAGTGCCGCCGATTGGAGCAAGCAGCCCCGCGCCTACGCCGATGAGGGCGCCCTTGCCCGTGGCTGCGGCGAATCCGCTCCAGCTGAAGCCCTGGTCGCGGTGCTGCCACGCGTAGACGCCGCCGCCGATGACACCTCCGATGACGCCGCCGATGAGGGCGCTGACGCACATCGGGCAGGCGCCGGAGGGGTCGGTCTGATTGGTGAAGTCGTTGCCCACGTACGCGTAGGGGGAGCTGGCGGACGCGGGCCCGCTTCCGGGTAGAGGGTCGCGGGTGGTGAAGCGACCAGTGGCGGTGTCGTATTGACGGGCTCGTAGGTCGATGCGCCCGGCGAGGTAGGGATCTATGTACTGGCCGGTGAATCCGAATGGGCTGGCCGTCGGAGAGCCCGTGGTGGACGCGGTTGCGGTCCGGTCGCCCAGCGGCGTGTACGCGTAGGTGTTCTGGGACTTGCCGGCGCTGTCGGTAAGAGTGGTGATCGATCCGAGTCGGTCGTGCTGGAAATAGAAGGCTCCGGCCGGGGTGTTCATTGACTGTGGCAAGCCGGTGGGTCCGGCCTGGTAGTCAGCGATCAGTGCGCCTGTGCTGTTGGTATCCGTGGCAAGCTGCGGGAAAGCCCCGTTGATGTCCCAGCGACTCGTGCGATCGAGGGTCCCGTTCCTGCTGACGGCAGTTCGGTTGCCGTCAGCGTCATAGGTGAAGCCGTAGGCGCCCGAGGCATCGGTGGCGCTGGTAAGTCGGCCTGCGGGGTCGTAGGCGTAGGTAGCCGGTCCGGCTTTGGTCTGGTTGCCGTCCGCGTCGTAGGTGTAGTCGACACTGGTGCTACCGGCGGTGCGGCGGGTGAGCTGGTCACCGGCGTCGTACGTGTTGGTCGCGGTGGCGCCATCGGGGTTGGTCTGGGTGAGGAGGTTGCCAGCCTTGTCGTACCCGTACTTGGTTCCCTGGTTGGCGGCGCAGTCGGCGGCGGCACCGGTGCAGGAGCGGGTCAGGCGGCCGGCGGGGTCGTAACTGCTGAAGGTGGCCGGGCGGGGATTGCTTCCGGTGTCCTGGTACTGCTCGGCCGTGACACGGCCGTTGGCGTCGAGCGTGTAGGTCTTTGTGCCGCTGGCGTCGCTGGTTGAGGTCAGACGTCCGGCCCGGTCGTAGGCGCGGGTCTCCTTCACCGTGGTGCTCGTGGGCGCCTCGGAGGTGAGAAGGTTCCCGGCCTTGTCGTAGGTGAAGTAGATCCGCTTGTAGTCGGTGGCTTGGGCGGTGACGCGGTCGTCGTCGTCGTAGAGGAACGTAGTGGCTCTGCCGTCGGGGAAGGTGCGGCCAGTGAGGTTGCCGTTGTTGTCGTAGGTGTAGCGGAATCCGTTGGGCAGGCCTGGTGCGGAGACGGAGAGCAGACGGTCGGCGTTGTCGTAGGTGAGGTTTCTGGTGCCGGTGGCGTCGGTGACGCCGACTGGGTGGCCGACCTCGTCGAATGCGTAGGTGACCGTGGGTGTGCCGTCGGAGTAGCCGACCTTGGTGATCCGCCCGAACGCATCGTGGTCGGAAGTGATGCTCTGGCCACGGGCATTGGTGGCCTGCGTGCGGTTTCCGTCTGCGTCGTAGGTGAACGTGACGGTTCGGGCCAGCGGGTCCGTGACGGAAGTGACCTGGCCGAGTGCGCTGTAGGCGTAGGTGGTGGTGTGCTTCTCGGCATCCGTGCGGCTGGCCAGGGTGCCGTCCGGGTTGTACGCCTGGCTCGTGATCCCACCGTCCGGTGCAGTGATCGCAGTGGCACGGTTGAGCACGTCGTAGCTGTAGCGGGTGGCGTTGCCCAGGGCGTCGGTCGAGGAGAGCAGGTTGCCGTTGGCGTCGTACGTGCTGCTGCGCGCGTTGCCCAGGGGGTCGGTGACCGCAATTGTTTGACCGGCGGCGTCGTAGGCGGTGGTCCAGGTGTAGTCGGCCGGGTTGGCGCCGGTGACGTTCCCGCGGGGGTCGACGGTGGTGGTCCGGTGGCCGTCGGCATCGTAGCCGTAGGTGGTCCGCTCTCCCAGCTGGGTGGTCTGCGCGACGAGGTTGCCATCCGCGTCGAACTGGAACGTGACCGCGTCGCGGAGCGGCGTCTCCACCTTGGTCAGCCGGTCGAGGGCGTCGTAGGTGAGGCCGGTCTGTTGTCCGAGGCCGTCCTTTCGGGTGAGGACATTGCCGACGCTGTCGTAGGTGACGGACCGGATCCGGCCCAGAGCGTCGGTCGTACTGACCGGACGGCTAAGCGTGTCATAGGTGACCTGGGTAGTGTGGCCGAGCGGATCGGTGGTGGTGACCTGGCGTCCGGCTTGGTCGTAGCCGTACCTCCAGGTGAAGTCCGCCTGCTTCGCGCCGGTCGCGTTGCCGCGTGGGGTGGTGAGGCTCAGCAGGTGCTTCGCCTTGTCGTACGTGTAGCGGCTCGTCGCACCGGTCGGATCGGTGCGCGACGCAATGTTGCCGACCGTGTCGTAGCCGATCGAGGACTTGTGCCCGGCCGGGTCGGTGGTCGAGGTCACGCGGTTCCCGGCGTCGTAGCCGTACTGGGTGATCCCGCCCAGCGCATCCGTCGTGCTGACCTTGTTGCCCGCGCTGTCGTAGCCGACCGCGGTGATGTTGCCCAGGGGGTCCTTCGCGGCGGTCACGCGGTGCGCGGCATCGTAGGTGAAGCTGGCGGTGAAGCTGGCGGGATCGGCACCCGCAACATTCCCGCGGGGGTCGGTGACGGTCAGAGGCCAGCCGGCGCTGTCGAATGTGCGGGTGGTCTTGGCTCCGGTCGGCGAGGTCACGGAGACCTGGTTGCCCTGACTGTCGTAGCCGTAGGCGGTGGTCTTGCCACCGGGGCTTGTCGCGCTGGAAAGCTGCCCCGTCGGCGTGTAGGTAAGGGTGGCCGTTCCTCCGGCCGGGTCCTTGACCGATGTCAGGCGGTAATTGCTGTCATAGCCGTAGACGGTGTCGTGGTAGTTGGCGTCGCTGGCGCGCGTGAGGTTGCCGGCCGCGTCGTAGGACCAGGTCTGGGACCTGCCGCCCGGGGGGACGACCTGGGTCACATGGCCGGCGGCATCGAAGCTGCGGACCGTGCTGTTGCCGAGCGGGTCGGTGATGAGGACGGTATTGATGTAGCCGTCATGACCATAGGTAGTCTTGTTGCCGAACGGGTCATACTGGGCCATCAGGATGTTGCCCGCGTAGATGTCGGTCCAGACACCGCCGTCAGGGGCGACGGTGTCCGTCTCGCCGGCAAGGTAGTTGAACGTGGTCGTAGCGCCCAGGGCGTCCTGCTGGGATACCACCCGCCCATGGGTGTCATAGGCGTTTCGGACCTGAGCGTTGCCCAGGGGGTCCTTGACCGAGTTGAGGCGTCCGGCCGAGTCGTATCCGTACGCGGTCGTCGCTCCGTCGAGCCCGGTGACGCTCGTCAGAAGCCCGCCGGTGAAGCCATAGTCGATGCGGCCCCCAGTTGACAGCGTCACCCGGGTCAGCAGCCCGCCCGTGTAGGACAGCGAGGCGCTGCGGCCGGCCGCATCGGTAACCGACGACAACTGACCGCTCGTGTAGGCGAACGTGAGACCCTGCCCCGAGCTGTCCTGACGGGACACCAGATGTCCGGACGAATCGAAGGTGAGAGTCTGGTGGTCCTCCCTGGCCAGGACGAACCCACCGCCGCCGTTGGACTTCAGGACGGAACGCGCGGTGAGCGGCGCGACATAGGATCCGTCGCGCTGCTTGTGGTAGACGTACTGCGCCCCCTCCTCATCCGTGAACGTCACATCGCCACTCGAGCCGACGGCCAGCGACGCCGCCCAGAGCAGGGACCAGCCGGGGCCCAAAGGCCCTGACGCCGAGTTGTTCGACGCATAACTCCGGGCAACGACCAGCGGGACGCCGCGACCGGAGAACGCAGCGTCGGTCAGGGACTCGGTATACGCGCCCGTCGCCGTGTTGACCGGGTCTCCCCGCGCCGCCTGTGGCTGCGCGAAGCCCGCCGAGGAACCCCCGCACGGGCAGCCATAGGTCTGGCTGTCCGGAATCCCCGAGACGACGTGAGCGCCGACGGTCGCTGATCCAGCGTTACCACCGTCGATGTCGACGATGGTCGCGGCAGCGGTGATGCTGAACGCGGAATAGCGCGGCTCCAACGACAGGTCGCACGTCGCCGGATCAACCGTGGTGGTGAACGACACGCGAGGCGCCAGCGCCTTGATCGCCGGATCGGTCATGGCCAGGTAGGAGGAGTGCGAATCGACGACCTGCCCAAGGTCGAAATCGGTGGAGGCGCCACCACACTGGACAGACCATGTCACATGGACCCGATGCGGCGTGTCCGTAACCTTTCCGTTGACGAGGGGGCCGCTGTCGGAGTTGTCGATCTCGAATGACGCGGTGACCGTCTCACCGGCCACTACAGCACCCTCATACCGGACGAGACCGCCCCCGACGTCCACATTTTCCGTCCCCCGCAGGCTCCCGTCCGACCCGAACAGCAGGCCGTAGTCCGGCACACCCCACGGAACCGTGGGCGTGCCGGTGGACGCAGAAACAGCCCTGAACGCTCCCCCAGCCACCGGTCCGGCCAGCGAAGACTTCTCGACAGCCGAAGGGGCAGCACCCTTGCTCAGGGCCGACACCTTGTCAGCCACGGCCTTCGGAACCGTTCCGCCCTTGATGTCGGAACGCTCCTGCTTGACCTGCCCCTGCCGCTCCGCCAAGGACATCGGCTTCTGTGGTTTCACCGGCTGCGGCCGAGAAGCCGAAGCCGGTGAAACCGGGACTCTAGGGGCGGCGATCGCGCCACCCGCGCCCACCGCCATCGACAACGACAACGACAGGCCCACACTCAGCAAAGCCCGTATGACGGAAGCACGGCCCAAGGACAGCCGACGCGCCAGCCAATCGCTCGCCATCACTCACCAGCCCCACTGCAGCGGGCGAGCCCTGTGCGCAAACATGATCAGTTCCCCCTCGGAAATATGCATCGCCGACCGCATCGAAGTCGGCGTCTCGCAGGAACGTGACTCCGGCCGGGAGCCGCACACCATTCGCCATACCTGATCGTGAAAGCACGCAGCTGGACCACGCAGACGGCACGGCCGCATCACGGTGCGGCCGGTCACCTCGCCCAAGCGTTCCCGCACCGCATGAACCCCAGGTCAGACGACATCTGACCCCTCGATGGCGAGCCGTAACGTATCGGCTCGCCGCGTGTGCATGCTTCACGAGCAGGACCGACCATGTCAAGACGAACCGCATCGTCTCGTCAAGATCCTCCGACTGGAGCCTCGCCGCCCCAAGCACGGCACCGGCCACCCCGAGCGCCGCGCCCACCACCCCCGCATCCGTCGGCACGGCCGAGCTCGCCCAAACCGGCCCCGGCACCCCCACCGGCCTCATCGCCGCCACCGCCGCCACCCTCGCAGCCCTCGGCTCCGGCGTCCTGATCGCCGCCCCCTCGGCACCACCCGCCCCACCGACCCCACCAATGGCCTGACCGCCACCGAACGAGAACTCCTCCGCCTCCTCGCCGCCGGCCTCACCGACGACGACGCCGGCCAACGCCTCGACATCTCCTAACGCACCGTCAGCCGACACCTGTCCTCCCTCATGAAACGCCTCGGCGCCGCCAGCCGCTTCGAAGCCGGCACCAAAGCCGCCCACCACGGCTGGCTCTAGCCTGCGCGTTTCATCCGGGGTCGCGTCCGGATCATGATCGGAAAAGTGAAAGTGCCTTCCGAGCTGCAACGATGAGGCTTGTCTAAGGTCCCAGTCGTTCCAGCAGGAAGGCACTTTCTGCGTGCACACTCCCCGGTCACGCCCCAAGCTCGTCGTCAGTGCCGACGGGCACGGGGTGGTCAACCACGCCGGCTCGCGTCTGCTGGCGGATCTGCCCGACGCCACCTCGCTGACCGGCGCCTTCAGCGACGCCCTGCACCGGATGCGACCGCGCGGGACCGGGCACGATCCCGGCCGCGTCGCGGTGGACCTGGCGGTGATGCTCGCCGACGGCGGCGAGGCGATCCGGGACCTGGCCGTGCTGCGCGACCAGCGCGACGTGTTCGGCCCGGTCGCCTCCGCACCGACCGCCTGGCGCGTGCTCGCCGGCATCGACACCAACAACCTGAACGCACTGCGGGCAGCCCGGGCCGCTGCCCACGAGGTCGCCTGGCTGCAGACCGCCGAGACCACGGACGGGATACCGCCGGCCCGTGCCGGAGGACGTCAACTGCCCGGCCTGGTCCTGGACATTGATGCCACCCTGGTCACCTGCCACTCCGAAAAGGAAGAGGCGGCCGCCACCTACAAACGCGGGTTCGGCTACCACCCGATGCTCTGCTTCCTGGACAACACCGGCGAGGCCCTGGCCGGCATCCTGCGACCCGGCAACGCCGGAGCGAACACCGCAGCCGACCACATCACGGTCATCGACGCGGCCCTCGCACAGATTCCCGACGCCCACCGCCACGGCACCCCGGTCCTCATCCGAGCCGACAGCGCGGGCAGCGCGAAAGCCTTCCTCACCCACCTACGCGCCCTCAGGCAGCGCGGCATCCAGACCACCTTCTCCGTCGGACACGTCGTCACCGAACAGGTCCGCAAGGCCATCCGCACACTGCCCGACCAGGTCTGGCACCCGGCCCTGGAACAGGACGGCACCCTTCGCCCCGGCGCCGAAGTCGCCGAGCTGACCGGTCTGGTCGACCTCACCGGATACCCGGACGGCACCCGCATCATCGTCCGCCGCGAGCGTCCCCATCCAGGCGCCCAGCTGTCCCTGTTCGACCAGGACGAAGGCATGCGCCACCAGGCCTTCCTCGCCGACACGCCCGTCGCCGACGGCGGCTCGATCCAGTACCTGGAGGTCCGCCACCGGGCTCACGCCCGGGTCGAGGACCACATCCGCTGCGGCAAGACCACCGGCTTCGGCCGCTTCCCCTCCCGCCACTTCGCCATCAACCAGGTCTGGCTGGAGCTGTCCCTGACCGCGATCGACCTGCTGGCCTGGGCCCGAACCCTGCTGCTGGACGGCGAGTTGGCCACCGCCGAGCCCAAGAAGCTCCGCTACCGCCTCCTACACGCCGCCGCCCGGATCACGCGCGGAGCCCGCCGCCTACGCCTGCGGATCGCCGCCACCTGGCCCTGGCGCCACGAACTGACCGCAGCGTTCAGCCGCCTGATCGCACTGCCCCGACCGGCCACCTGACAGACCAAGCCGCCCCTGCCCACCCACGACCCGAGGGCCCAGGAGCACCCGGCCATCGCGCCGGGCCCTCGGCATGCCCAACGTCCGACGGAGCCTCCCGACCTCCGACACAGGGATCACCCCAGATCAGCCGACGCGAACCGAAACACGGAGGTTAGAGAAGGTGTCGGCGATGAGGGCCCGCAGGGTGACCTGGTGGGTAGGTGTCCACTCGAAGGTTTGGCCGGTGCCGGCGCTAGCGGCACGGGCGGTTTCCTCAGAGAGGCGGGCGACCTCGCCGTGCGCGAAGTCGCCGATCACCGTTTCCACCGCGTGGTGGAAGGTGCGGATCGCGTCGGTGAACTCGGCGAGGGCGGACGCGAGGCGGGCGGTGCGGCGGCCTACGGCGAGCGCGGCCAAGACGACGGCTTGGGCGTCGGCGAGGTGCTGCCAGGCCGCGTCGAGGCGCGTCGTCGACCAGGTCCTGCTCGAACTCGCCCACAGCATCGTCTGCCTGCGGCGACTCCGGGCGGCATTCTGAAACGATCAGTAACGACCTGGTGCGTGATTGCGGCGGCGATGTGACGGGCTGAGCGACGGCCGTTGTCAGGCTGTGGCGGTGCGGTCGGAGACGAGTCCGGCGACGGCGAGGTATGTGGCCGGGAGGGTGTCGCGGCGGTGGGTCCAGCGAGCCAGTCCCTTCCAGCGTTTGTGGTCGGCGAGGGCGTGCTCGACGGAAATGCGTTGGGACGAGTGCTCGTGGCGGGCTTGCTCACGGGCCTCGTGGACTTCCGGTGCGGCGATCTTGTTCGGTTTCCTCGGAGGCGTGACGGCCTTGCCCGGATGGTCGCGCCGCAGACCCAAGTAGCCATCATCGAGCAGTACTTGAACTCTCGGGAACTGCCGGAAGAGGTCGTCGATGCCCTCGCTTCGTATCGCTGTGGCGTCGTGCATGCGTCCGGGGCGGAGGTTACCGGCCCACAGGGTGCGGCCCTTCGCGTCGGCAACGACGGTGGCCTTCATCGTGTTCTGCTTCTTCTTGCCGGACACGAAGGCCCGACGTCCGCCGCGGTGCGATGTCGGGCGGCGGACCTGGACCTCGGTGGCGTCCAGCCGCAGTACGACGCCCTCGGCCTGGGCGTAGGCGAAGACGTCCGCCAGGGTTCGCAATCGGACCCCGGGACGGTTGGGCACCGCGAAACCGCGCTTGGCGAGCAGGGCCCTGACCTCGCCGATTGCACGACTGATAGTGGAGCGGTCGACACCGAACAGCAGGCCCAGGACGGCGTGCGGCAGGTCGTGCCGCAGGTAAATGAGCGTGGCGGTCACCCGGTCGACGAACACGAGCCGATGCCTGGCACCCGAGCCCGCCGCGCGTTGCCGCGCTCCACCACGGGCAGCGTTGCGCCGGCCCTCGACAACGACCTGCCACGGAGTGGCCAGTTCGACGACCAAATCCGCCAGGTGCCGGCGCGAGATGCCAGTCAGCACCCGATGGCCAAGGACCGCATGGTTCAACTTGATCGTCACATCGTCAAATGATGCCGCCCGCAACACTGCTGGTCACATCGCCGCCGCAATCACGCACCAGGTCGTAAGCCCGGGAGACTCATGTGCTGTGAACATGGGGATCTGGGGTTTTGAGCCGTCCTTCCTGATCGGGGTCGACGCTATTCAGCAAGCGCACGGAGCACGTCTGGCGGCGCTCGCCGGTAGGCAGCTGACGGGGTTCGCGCTGGTGCGGTTCGCCGAGGATGGGGATTGGTTTGCCGACTGCCCGGTGGTGCTGGGCTTCGACGGCATCCAAGTGGAGGTTTGCCACCGGTTCAGGAGCGACTCAGCGACGACGGGGTTGGGGAAGAGCGGATACCAACTTCGCGGCGGTGGGCAGGGTTGGGGGCCGGCAAGGCGCCAGCGCGAGGCCCTCGGCCCACCCCAGGGCACAGCTGGCCGCGGACTGGGACGAGGTAGACACCGATCTGATCGAGCATCAGCTCCGGTCAGCAATTGGTCAGCATCAGGACGAGCAGAGCCTGTCAAACAAGTCCGAACATGAGACCCGGCCGTCCCGGGACGCCCACCGATGCGAGCGTCAGGGCAAGCTTCGACGGTTCCCCGTCCAGTACCTCCAGACGGCCGACTGGCTGCTGGCAAAAAGCTCTCCCAGGGACACCGCATCGGGCATCGATGCAGGTCAAGGGGATGCTTCCGCACTCACCTGCCTGAATGGTGCTTGCGTGCCAACGCAGCCCAGCTCCCGAGGCCTGCCGACTTCTCACGGCTCCCCCGAGTCTGTACGATGCGTTCACCGGATCGGTCGACATACTTCGCCCAGCAGTACAACGGCTCCTACAACGCCGGCCTGATCCGCGGCGCCTACCACTTCGCCCTGCCGAACTCCTCCTCCGGCGCCACCCAGGCCGCCTACTTCGTCAGCCACGGCGGCGGCTGGTCCGCCGACGGCAAGACCCTGCCGCCCGCCCTGGACATCGAGTACAACCCCTACGGCGCCACCTGCTACGGCCTCGGCCAGAGCGCGATGGTCAGCTGGATCCGGGACTTCAGCACCACCGTGCACTCCCGTACCGGCCGCTACCCCACCATCTACACCACCACCAACTGGTGGGCCCAGTGCACCGGCAACTACGGCGGCTTCGGCACCACCAACCCGCTCTGGGTGGCCCGCTACGCCTCCACCGTCGGCACCCTGCCGAACGGCTGGGGCTACGAGACCTTCTGGCAGTTCGCGGACTCCGGCACCTTCCCCGGTGACCAGAACTACTTCAACGGCGCGGCCGACCGCCTCCGCGCCCTCGCCCTGGGCTGACGGACGGGCGTCGGTGCGGGGCCGCCGCAGTGCGTGCCCCGCACCGACGGGTGCGGACCGAAGAGGGGTCACAGGGCCTTGAGGCCGTCCAGCAGGTTCTGGCCGCCCGGGCTGCCGAGGCCGGTGCACGGGTCCCAGCCGGGCCCGGAGGCGAAGGCGCCGTTGCTGCCCTCGGTGACGTCCCGCAGCACGCCCGTCGCGAACTTCGCGTACAGCAGCGGGTTGAGGAAGCCGACCTGGGCGGAACCGGGCAGGCCCTGGTTGACCCGGGCGATCAGCGACGACCACATCGGGGCGGCCGCACTGGTTCCTCCGGTCTGGTTGAAGTTCACGCCGTCCACGCTCGGGATCACCACGCCGGTCTCGGGGTCGGCGAGCGCGGCCACGTCCGGGTCCCCGCGGCCCCGCTGGTGCGGCGGGTTGACGGAGGGCGGCACCATCACGGTGTCCTGGTAGGGCGGCACCGGGAAGATCGCGCTGACGCCGCCGCCGGTCCGGCTGCCCGGTCCGTCGTCCCAGACGGTCTCGCTGACGACCTGCCCCTGGCGCACGACCAGCCGGGTCCCGCCGACGCCGAGGACGTGCGGGTCGGATGAGGGGTAGTCGGCGTGGGCGCGTTCGTCGTCGCCCTGGTCGCGCGAGCCGTCGTCGCCCGAGGCGCAGCAGACGGTGATGTTCTTCTCCGCCGCAGCCGCGAAGGCCCGGTCGATCCGGTCGACCGCGCCGGCGGTGAACAGGCTTCCGGCGACCAGCTCGGGGTTGCCGTAGCTGCAGGAGACCACCGTGGGCCGGTGGTCGGTGTCGTTGACGATCCGGGTGATCACGTTGACCCAGCCGCGCTCGGTGAACTTGGTGAAGTACACGACGATCTTCGCCTTGGGCGCGAGGGCGCCGATCACCGCGAGGTCGAGCATGATCTCGCCGGTGGTGTCCGGGGTGTCGGGTTCGGAGTCCTGGCCCGGGTCGTTGCCGGGGCTCCCGACGTTCGGGATCACCACGTCGATGATGTCCGGCATCGGCTGGTGCAGGACGTCGACGAAGTAGGTCCGCAGGGCGTCGCGCGAGTAGCCCCCGGAGGGGACGCCCGGTGGTGTCTCCCCGTTGAAGGCGAGCACGGCGATGCACTGCCCGGCACCGTCGGTGCCCTCGGGGTAGGCGTACGGCGCCTGCAGATCCGGTGGGAGGAAGGCGCCGGGTCGGATCACCGGGGCGGCGTGGGCCACCGGGACCGCCCGGGCGGCGCGGCGGATCAGCAGCCGGGAGCCGATCGGCCGGTCGTCCAGGCCGAACACGCCGGTGACGACGTCCTGGAGCCGGTCCGGCACGTGGATCCGGCCCTCCCGGCCGCGGTAGACCCGGGGCTTGCCCCGCGCGTCCTGGAAGCGGTAGCGGGCGAGGGTGACCCGGAAGGCGTCGGAGACGTCGCCGGTGGTGCCGGTCAGGTTGACGCTGCGGGCCAGCGGGTCCTCGTCGGAGAGGGTGAGGCGGTGCTCGGCGGCGAAGGCCTCCAGCGCCTTGAGGTCCGTGGCGCTCCACCGGTGGGTGGCGGCGTACTCGTCGTCGGTCGGCACCGTACGGCGGGTCGGCGCCTGCAGCGCCAGCTCGTACACGTCCGGGCGCGGGGGCGCGTCGGGGTCGCGCCGTAGGTAGACGGTGACGGTGAGGGGGGTCCGTGGGTCGGCCGGTCCGATGACCCGCGCTCCGCCGAGCGGAACGCGGGAGCTGTCCGGCAGCGCCACGTAGTGGGTGCTCGACATGATCGCTCCAGCGGTCGGGTCAGCGCCGGGAGCCGCGCGACTTCGCGTCGTGTGCTTTCGACTGTCGACGTACGGCACACGCATATGCCGTACACGTACAGCGTCTCTCCGCCCGTGCCCCGCGTCAAGGCGCGTCGCCCCCGGCCGGGACCGGGGGCGACGCGGACGGGAGGGGGTCAGCCGTCGATGCGGTGCTGGCTCCAGAAGGAGCTCAGGTCGACGGTGGTGGCGGCCTGGGCCGCGGCCTTGAACTCCGCGGTGGTGGACACCCCGTACCAGTGCGCCTGCGCGTAGCTGCGCAGCAGCGTGGTCATCGCGGTGTCGCCGATGGTGCGGCGCAGGTCGTGCAGGGCGCACTTGCCGTAGCCGTAGACGACCGTGGAGTAGCGGTTGGAGTTGGCGTCCCAGTACGCCATCGAGTTGGTGATCCGTTCCGCCGACGAGGCCCAGGAGACGCTGTTCCAGCAGCCGTTGCCGGTCTTGCCGAGGGCGAGGTCGGTGGCGTAGTCGGTGAACGCCTCGTCCAGCCAGGGGCTGTTGTACTCGTCGTCGCCCACGATGCCGTACCACCACTGGTGGCCGATCTCGTGGGTGAGCGCCGTGGTGCTGACCAGGTCGAGGACGAAGCCCGGGTACTCCATGCCGCCGAACCAGAAGCTGTTGTCGATCACCGCGTCCAGTTCGCCGTACGGGTAGGCCCCGTAGCGCTGGGCGTGCGCGTCGACCGCCGAGGTCGCGGTGGTGAGCATCGACTTGGCGTCCGCACTGCTGATCCCCGCCACCGAGTAGACGTTGACCTTCACGCCGGCCGCGGAGGTGCCGGAGATCCTGGTGAACGGCCCGGCGCCCCAGGCGAAGTCGCGCACCTTGCTCGCGGTCGCCTTGGTGACGGTCCGCCCGGCCGCGCCGGGGGTGTCCACCGAGGTGCCGGTCGCGGGCACCAGCAGGCCGGACGGGTGGTCCAGGGTGACGGTGAAGTCCGAGGCCACGGTGTAGAAGGACTCGCCGTTGTTGGTGTACGGGTCGAGGTGCCAGCCGGCCGCGTCCCGGACCGCCAGGACGGGCAGGGCGTTGCCGAGGAAGTTGTAGGCGCCGTCGTGGCCGAAGCGGTCCGCGCCGCTCGGCACGGTGATGCCGAGGTCGAAGCCGACGGTGCCGCTCTGCCCCTGGGCGAGCGGCGCCGGCAGGGTGACCTTGAGCGCGGTGCAGTCCACCGAGAGCGGGGAGGGCGTCCCGCCGGTCACGTTGGTCACGGTGATCGGGGTGCTGGGGCAGCTGCCGTGGGCGTTGTCCCACAGCCGCAGGTACACCTCGTTCAGCGGGGTGGGCGAGGCGTTGCCGAAGGTGACGCTCTCGTGCCCGGTCCAACTGCTCCCGGAGGCGTCGCTGGTGAGGCTGACGGTGTACCCGGGCGCGGACGGGGTGCGGGTCGGGTCACCGGGCTGGGGCGGGGTGGTGCCGCCGCCGGAGGCGTCCAGGGTGACGTCGTCCAGGACGAAGCCGGTCTGCAGGCTGGAGTCCTCGACCCCGGTGAAGGCGAGCGTCGCGGTCTGCCCGGCGAACGCGGAGACGTCGACGGTCTTGTGCACGTACCCGTTCCCGGCGTCCAGGTTGGAGTAGGTGGCCAGGGTGGTCGAGCCGAGCTTGACGGTCAGTTTGTCGTAGGCGGTGCTGGTGGTGGTCTCGGCGGTGTCGACGTGCAGCCAGAACCCGAGCGTGGCCGTCGCGCACCCGGTGGGGAGGGTGAGGGTCTGCGAGAGCGTGTCGGTGTGGGTCGAGCCGTAGCCGTCGAGCCAGGCGTAGGAGCTGCCGGAGTGCGCGCTCTGGCCGCTGTCGGCAGTGATCGCGCCGCTGGGTGCGGTCCACGGCGAACTGCCGGACTCGAAACCGCCGTTGGCCACCACCTGGGCGGGTGTGCAGTCCGCGGCGCTCGCCACATTGGGGGTGGCG
>NZ_JBHWCL010000133.1:23151-27962 GCF_042735125.1 Kitasatospora sp. NPDC059599
GGGGGTCTCCCCCGGGCTCTGCGCGTTCCAGTTTTCCGTTTTGGCCACACTGGGGGGGGGTTGGCTCTGCCCCGCATGCGCCATTGGGGGGGGCGGCGCCGCCCGCGAGTCCGGCAGCCGCGAACAGGGCGGCGCCGGTCAGGGCATGCAGGAGTCTTCTCATCGGAACCTCTCGTGGGGAGCGGGCCGGGAGCAGCAGCGTGACAGCAAACCCGCACCTTTGAAAGGCTCATGACACCAAGTGCCCCGGCGCCGCCCGGGCCCACCCCGGTCCCACCCGGGCGCCGGCGGCGGCGCGGACGCCCCCACCGGCGCCGTCGGCCCGCGGACCGACGGAGCGATCAGCGCGGGTCGACCAGCTCCGGGGCGAAGACCGTACCGAGCGGCTCCGGGCCGATGTACTGCTGGCAGTTGCACGGCCGCGCCTCGAACTGCAGCGGACGGCGGTCGGCGTCCCACGCGGTCGGCGCCTCGACCTCCTCGTGGCAGCGCCCCTGCTTGTCGTGCTTGGCCAGGTGGTGGGTGCAGCCGCAGATCGGCTCCGGCGGACGGTTGGCCGCCTCCAGGGCGGCGTGCCGACGCTCGGTGGCCGCGAGCAGTTCCATCTTCCGCTCGTGCCGCACCTTCAACGCCTGCCGCGCGTCCTTGACGATCCACCCGCTGCCGTACAGGACGACGGGCAGCACCCACCACATGCTGAGGACCTGGTCCACTGACTCTCCCCCGATCGGGCCGATTCCAGCCGCTGATCATACTGCTGACCAGGGGTGACCGACCCCTGACGGGAGCGCCTCGTCAGCGGATGACCGCGGGCGTCAGCGGATGACCGGGAGCACCGACCGGGCGCTGCGCCCGGTCGCCGCCTCGATGAAGTCCACCGGATCGGCGACCTCCGCCAGCAGCGCCCGGGTGGCGTCCAGCGCCGCCCCGGGCGGCGGCGGGCCGCCGACGGCCGCGATCAGGTCGAGCAGGTGGACGGTCGCCTCCATCAGCGCCACCTCCCCGAGCGCGCCGACCCGCACGCTGCCGAGCAGCGGGTGCGCCACCGTCGCGTCCGGCGGCAGGTCCGCGATCCCGGCCAGGGCGGCCGGCCCCTCGACCCCGAACCGCGCGATCAGCACAGCCGGCGCGGTCCGCTCCGCGACCTCCTTCGCGGCCTCGGCGACCTGCCCCGCGGCGGTGTGCGCGATGCCCCCGGGCCGGTTGTAGGCCCGCAGGATCCCGGCACCGGTGGTGACCTCGGCCGGGCCGTCGACGACGGCGTCGCGCAGCCCGGTGAACATCTCCGGCACCGGCGCCACGTGCGTGTACAGCTCCCGGACGGTCCACGCGGGCAGCCGGGTCGGCCGGTCCCAGTCCTCGGCGCTCAGCGCCGCTCCGCGCTCCGCCCAGGAGCCCCAGGCCTCCGCCAACATCACGCGCACCGGGTCGTTCTGACTGTTCATCGGCCCTCCTGGGAACTGTGGTCGGGGAACGGCCCACGCTACCCGGCACCGTCCGAAAACCACTTGCCGCCCCCGGACCCGGCCGCCACGATCGGCCCATGACCACCTCCCCCGCCCGCCCGCTGCCCGTGACCTCCGCCGCCCGCCCGGCCCCGGTCCGACAGCAGCCCGGCCGCCCACGCAGGACCGACGCCGCCCGCACGTGAGGGCCGCGCTGGTCGCGGGGCTGCTCGCCGGGTTCGGCGTCGCCGTCCCGGTGGGGGCCGTCGGGGCCTACCTGGTCGCGCTCAGCGCGCGGACCTCGCTGCGCACCGGCGCCTGCGCCGCCCTCGGGGTGGCCGCCGCCGACGGGCTGTACGCGCAGCTCGCCGCGGTCGGCGGCGGAGGCCTCGCCCCGCTGCTCGAACCCGTCGCCGGGCCGCTGCGGACCGGATCCGCCCTGGTGCTGCTGGCCCGGGCGGCCCGGACGGCGCACGGCGCGCTGCGCCGCCGCCCCCGGGCCGCCGCGACGCCGGAACGGGCCTCGGAGCCGACCCCGCCCACGCCAGGCCGGGCCTTCCTCGCCCTGCTCGGGATCACCCTGCTGAACCCGCTCACCGTGCTCTACTTCGCCGCCCTGGTGCTGGGCGGCGCGGGCCGGGACGGCGCGGCCTCGGGCACCCTCGCCCGGGCCGTGTTCGTCGCCGCCGTGTTCGCCGCCTCGGCCGGCTGGCAGCTGCTGCTGGCCGCGGGCGGGGCGTTGCTGGGGCGAGCGCTGACCGGTCCGCGCGGCCGACTACTCACCGCACTCGGGTCCTCCGCCCTGGTCGCCGGGCTCGCCGTCCGGGTGCTGGTCGGCTGACCAGGGAAATCGCCGGATCCGAAGATCGGTTCCGGCGCACCCGTTTACGACCGATTCCTACCTTGTATCCTGGATCTGTATCCGTTGCGTGACATCCACGGCGCGACACCCTCGCGCGACACCCCCCGGGAGCGCGGACATGGCCGAGCGGGACGGCACCGAGAAGCGGGGGCGGCTGAGCCGCCCGCTGGTGCTCGCCGCCGCCGTCGCCCTGGTCGACCGCGAGGGCCTGGCCGCGCTGACCATGCGCCGCCTGGCCGCCGAGCTGGGCGTCGAGTCGATGGCCCTGTACCGGTACACCCCGGGCAAGGAGGCCCTGCTCGACGGCCTGATCGAGTCCTACTTCACCGAGGTCAACGCCCGGCTGCGGACCAACGCCGACAACGGGCCGCCCGAGTCGACCCGGCACCGGCCCGAATGGCGCCTGGAACTGAGCCGGATCGCCCGGTCCTTCGCCGCCGCCGCGCACGCCCACCCCGAGATCCTGCCGCTGGTCGCCACCAGGCCGCTGACCGTCCCGCTGGCCCGGCGCCCGGCGCCGGTGCTCGAACTCACCGAGCACATCCTCGCGGTGCTCGGCCGGGCCGGCTTCGACGACGCCACCGCGCTGGCCGTCTACCGCACCTTCGTGGCCTGGAACCTCGGCTGCCTGCTGGTGGACAAGCGCCAGGTGGTCGACAACCCGGACGAGCCGGAGCCGGTGCTGCGGCTCGGGCTGCACCGGCTGCCCGCCGCCGACTACCCCCGGCTGCGGGCCCTCGCGCCCCGCTTCACCGAGTTCGACGACGACGCCGAGCTGCTGGCCGGCCTCGACAGCCTGCTGGACGGGATGCCGCAGCCACCCCTTGACGCGTTCTACGGCGGCGACGCATCCTGAGGATACGAGGTACACGTCGGACATATCCCCTGATATCGGCGCCACCGACGGCTGCCGGGAAACCGCGGCCGCGCACCGGAGGGCGCCCGGAAGAAGTCCCCATGTCCGCCGTTCCGCATGCATCACCCGACGACGACATCCTGCGCCTCCACGTCACCTCAGAGGACCCGGAGGCCCTGCGCGCCCTGCTGCGCGAGAACCGTCCCGACGTCGGCGGACGCCCGCACGTCGAGGCGGACGGTCGCATCGGCATCGACGTCTACACCACGGCCGACCGGATCCCGGACCTCGAACGCGAGGGCGTCACGGTCACCCGGACCGGCAACGCCAGCGAGGCCGGGCGCGCCGCCCAGGCCGAGGTCGGCAGCGGCGACCGGTTCGCCCCCGACGACGCCGTCCCGCACGGCCTGGCCACCAAACTCGCCGGCTGACCCGGGAGGCCCGTCATGCCGTACCTGAACGTCACCGAGGTCGAGTCCGCCGTGACCAGCCTGGCCACCGCCTACCCCGGCCTCACCCAACTCGTCACCCTGCCCGAGCCCTCGTTCGAGGGCCGCACCGCCCACGCCCTGGTGATCGGCGAACCCGCCGCGACACCCAAGCCGTGCGTGCTGATGATCGGCGGCGTACACGCCCGCGAATGGGGCAGCTGCGAGATCCTCGTCCACCTGGCGGCCGACCTGCTGGAGGCCCACCGCAACGGCACCGGCCTCGGCTACGGCGGCACGGCGTTCACCGCGGGCCAGGTCAGCGGTCTGCTGCACCGTCTCGACCTGGTCGTCTACCCGCTGGTCAACCCCGACGGCCGGAACTACAGCCAGACCGTCCGGCCGATGTGGCGCAAGAACCGCAACCCGGCCAACGCCGGCGGCAACCCGGACTCGGACTGCGTCGGCGTCGACCTCAACCGCAACTACGACTTCCTCTTCGACTTCGTCACCGCCTTCGACCCGAAGGCCGACCCCCAGGTGTCGACCGACCCGTGCGACCAGCAGGTCTACGCCGGACCGAGCCCGTTCTCCGAGCCGGAGACCCGCAACGTCCAGTGGCTGCTGGACCAGCTCCCGCTGACCCGGTGGTTCGTCGACGTGCACAGCTACTCGCAGGACATGCTCTACAACTGGGGCGACGACGACAACCAGTCGGTCGACCCCGACATGAATTTCCGCAACTCCGCGTACGACGGCAAGCGCGGCCTGCCCGGCGACCTCGCCTACTCCGAGTACATCCCCAAGGAGGACGAGGACGCCGCCGTCCTGCTCGCCGAGGCGTTCTGCAAGGGCGTCAACGGCGTCCGCGGCCTGTCATACAAGCCGATGACCGGCTTCCACCTGTACCCGACCAGCGGGACCAGCGACGACTACGCCTACTCCCGCGGGTTCGCCGATCCCGACCTGGGCAAGGTGCTCGGCTTCACCATCGAGTGGGGCACCGAGTTCCACCCCCGCTGGGCGGAGATGGAGGAGATCATCCGCGACGTGGACGCCGGGCTGGTGCAGTTCTGCCTGGCGACCGCCTGACCCACCCCGGGTCCCCGGCCCACCCCCAGCCGCAGTGCCCGACAGCAGGGCGCCCGCCGCCCCCCCACCCCGGGGGCGCCCCGGCGGGGGGCGGAGGAAGCCCCCGGGTAAGGGGGGGTGGGTTAAAC